>JBGTIK010000188.1:0-5116 GCA_041745715.1 Phormidesmis sp. | reverse complement strand
AGTTCGATTTTCAAAAAGCCGTGCCTTATCGTCGCTAAGTGACAGCCATTGCGTCGGGATGCCAATTTGCTAAATGATCGATCAGGCGCGATTGCAATGCCATTGTCCTGCAAGCCGATCTGATGGGCGCATATACCTTGGGGTGTATGCGCTAAAATCTTTGCGCAAAAAAGTGGATACAGACTAACCTAGCGCTGCAATTAGGCCAAAATATCTTCTAAAACTTGACTGGAATCAAAGACAAAGAAAGTCGCCCTGCTATAAGCTGAGGCGAAAAATTCTGGTAAACCATCTGTTGCGGTTGATTCAGCAATCAGGGCTAGTAAAGCTGCACCAGCAAGCTATTTCACCCAATATTATTCAGAAGATATTAGCCACCGGATATTAGCTAGAAAATATTAGCTAGGAACGTTATCATGAAATTAGCAGGAAAAGTGGCCTTGGTCACCGGCAGCAGTCAAGGATTAGGGCAAGCGATCGCCATTCGCCTCGCTCAAGAAGGCGCAAGCATTGTCATTAACTACCGCTCAAACCCCGACGGCGCAGAAGCTACCCTATCACAGGCCAAAGCCGCCGGAAAACCGGGGCTAGTCAACGGCATTACGATTCAAGCCGACGCTGGCAATGTCGCCGATGTGCAGCGGCTGATTGCCGAGAGCATCGCCCACTTTGGTCAGCTCGATATTTTGGTCAACAATGCTGGCATTGAAAAAAACGCCGACTTTTGGTACATCAGCGAAGCCGACTACGACGCGGTGATGAATGTCAACTTAAAAGGCGTCTTTTTTGCGGCTCAAGCCTTTGTAAAGCACCACATTGCGACTCAGCAGCCCGGTAAGATCATCAACATTAGCTCAGTGCATGAAGAACTTCCCTTTCCGCACTTCGCTACGTACTGCGCCAGCAAAGGCGGCGTTAAAATGCTCACCCGCAACCTCGCCATAGAGCTTGCCCCGCTTGGCATTACGATCAACAACGTTGCTCCCGGCGCAATTGAAACCCCCATCAATACCAAAATCCTCAATAATCCTGCGCAGCTAGGCGCAATGCTCAAAAACATTCCGCTAGGTCGCTTAGGCCAGCCCGAAGATATTGCTTCGATGGTGGCGTTTTTAGCCTCCGCTGACTCAGACTACGTAACTGGAACAACTTTCTTCGTCGATGGCGGACTCCTCTGGAATTACCAGGAGCAGTAGTCCAGAATAATCAGTCAAGAGTAATCCTTCAAGCACTGCGTGATCTTTCGCCTATGCCGATCATTTATCTAATTCTCATTCTTTTTTCGATCAAAACAGTCACACTTCAATAGATTGTTTGCCCTCATTTCATCGCAGCACCATGACACCAGAAGCCCTTAGATTGCAGCAGGATCGTGAACGGATTGCCTATTGGAAGCGCTGGAGGCCGTATTTGAGTGAACGGCAATGGGGCACCGTGCGCGAAGACTACAGCCCCTATGGATCGGCTTGGGATTACTTCTCTCACGATCAGGCCAGATCGCGCACCTATCGCTGGGGTGAAGACGGCATTGCTGGTATTTCTGATAACCGTCAGCGGCTGTGCTTTGCGATCACTCTTTGGAACGGCAACGACCCCATTTTAAAAGAGCGGCTGTTTGGCCTCACCGGCAATGAAGGCAATCATGGAGAAGATGTTAAAGAGTACTATTTTTATCTCGACAGCACGCCGACGCATTCGTACATGAAATGCCTGTACAAGTATCCCCAAAAGGCTTTTCCCTATACGCAGCTAGCTGAAGAAAACCGCCGTCGAGGCAAGTTTGAGCCAGAATTTGAGCTGCTCGATACGGGCGTTTTCGCAGAGAATCGCTACTTTGATGTGTTTGTTGAATATGCTAAAGCCACGGCTGAAGATATTCTGATTCAGATTACAATTGTCAATCGCAGCAGCGCCCCTCACAGTCTGCATGTGCTGCCAACGCTATGGTTTCGTAATCTTTGGGATTGGAATGCTGATCTTGAAAAACCGCTGATTAAGCTGATGGATCACGCAGGTGCTGTAACCGTCGAAGCGGCTCATTCGACTCTGGGCGATCGCTGGCTCTATTGCGAAAGCCATCCAAACAATCGCCCGCAGCCCCTTTTTACCGACAATGAAACCAACTACAGGCGGCTCTTTGGCACCCCTAACCCCTCGCCCTATGTCAAAGACGGCATTAATGATTACGTCGTGCAGGGACAAAAAAATGCCGTTAATCCTGATGGCACCGGCACCAAGTTCGCTGCTTGTTATCCGCTGTCATTTGCCCCCGAAGAGACTCAGACCATTCGCCTGCGATTGAGTAACACTAGCGCTTTGAGCGATCCTTTTGGGACAGCGTTTGCAGAGACGTTTCAAGCTCGTCAGCAAGAAGCCGATGAGTTTTATCAGGGCGTGAGCCCTTTGCCAATTTCTGCCGATGAGCGCAATATGCAGCGGCAGGCTTTTGCCGGAATGCTGTGGAGCAAGCAGTATTATCACTACGTCATTCAAGACTGGCTAGAGGGTGATGCTACTCAGCCGCCGCCACCCGCCGAGCGCAAGGCCGGACGCAACCGGGAGTGGGCGCATCTATTTAGTGAAGACATTCTCTCGATGCCAGATAAGTGGGAGTATCCGTGGTTTGCGGCTTGGGATCTGGCCTTTCATCTGATCCCTTTGGTGATGATCGATCCAGACTTTGCCAAGCTACAGCTTGATCGCCTGACCCGCGAATGGTACATTCAGCCCAACGGTCAGCTACCGGCCTATGAATGGGCGCTGAGCGATGTCAATCCACCCGTACAGGCTTGGGGGGCGCTGCGGATTTATCAAATTGAGCAAACGGTGCATGGTAATAGCGATCGCTCCTTTCTACAAAGAGTCTTCCACAAGCTGCTGCTTAACTTCACCTGGTGGGTGAATCGCAAAGATATGGAGGGCAAAAATGTCTTTCAGGGCGGCTTTTTGGGGTTAGACAATATCGGTGTGTTTGATCGCAGTAAAGAGCTGCCCACCGGCGGCTATCTCAATCAGGCTGATGGTACGAGCTGGATGGGCATGTATTGTTTAAACATGCTGGCGATCGCTCTGGAATTGGCCAAAGAAGACGACACTTACGAAGACATTGCCAGCAAATTTTTTGAACACTTTTTGTACATTGCCGATGCGATTGACGGCATTGGGGATGCAGATATTGCCCTGTGGGACACCGAAGATGGCTTTTACTATGACGCGCTGCGAATGCCCAATGGCTATCAGCTACCGCTGAAAGTGCGATCCATGGTTGGGCTGATTCCGCTATTTGCGGTTAATGTCTTGGAATTTGAAACAATGGAACAGTTTCCTGGATTCAAAAAGCGAATGCAATGGTTTATTCAAAAGCGCCCGGACTTGAGAAAAAATGTGGCCTGTATGGAAACGCCTGGAATGGGCGCTAGACGCTTGCTTTCGATTGTTTATGGAGCCAAGCTAAAGCTGATTTTGCAGCGTCTGTTAGATGAAGAAGAGTTTTTGAGCCCTTATGGCATTAGGGCGCTCTCTAAATACCACAAAGACCATCCCTACCAGCTAGAACTGCCGGGAGACAGCTACTACGTCCACTACGAACCGGCAGAATCTACGACCGGCTTATTTGGCGGTAATTCCAACTGGCGCGGCCCGATTTGGTTTCCGGTTAATTATTTGTTAATCGAGTCGCTTCTACAGTTTTACAAGTACTTTGGGGATGACTTTACAGTAGAATTTCCCACCGGATCGGGCCAAGAAATGACGCTACAAGCTGTGGCTAGCGCCCTCTCTCACCGTCTAGTGGCCATCTTTAAAGCAGACAGTACAGGCCGCCGTCCGGTCTATGGTGATATCGAGCTGTTCCAAAGCGATCCGCACTGGCGAAACTATATTCTCTTTCATGAATATTTTCACGGCGATAACGGTACAGGTTTAGGCGCTAGCCATCAAACTGGATGGACAGGCTTGGTCGCGACGATGATTTCTCAAAATGCTGAACAAGCCAATGCTGAAAAACCAATGCTGACAAAAACAATGTTGAAAAAACAATGTTGAAAAAACTTTAGAAAAAAAGCGAGCAGAAAACGGTGGAGACGCTGAGTAAACATTGGCCAGAATATTTGATGGAAGCCGCTGAGCTAGCGATTTTTATTGTGATTGCTAGTCTCTTTGCCTGTTTGTTTAGGTATCCGGGCTCACCGGTTTATCAAGCTGTTGCTAATGAACAACTGCGTCAATTGCTGTTGGGCATAGCGATGGGGGTTACAGCGATTACGCTAATCCATTCGCCTTGGGGCAAACAATCCGGCGCACATCTCAATCCCGCTGTTACCCTTACCTTTTACCGTCTAGGTAAGGTAAGAAAGCAAGACGCGATTTTTTATGTGCTCTTTCAGTGCATCGGTGGGCTGTTAGGCATTTATCTTGCCATCTTGCTATTGGGCAATATCTTCACCAATGAACCGATTAACTACATTGTCACTGTGCCCGGAATGTGGGGTTGGATGGTGGCCGTCGTGGGCGAATTTACGATTGCTTTTATCACCATGAGCGTGGTTTTAGTCACCAGCAATCACAAAACGCTCAGCCGCTACACTGGCCGATTTGTCGGCTGTTTGTTAATGCTCTACATCGCCTTAGAATCGCCGATCTCTGGCGTCGGCATGAACCCGGCTCGTAGCTTTGCCTCTGCCTTTGCTGCTCAAAACTGGATGGCCTTTCCGCTCTATGTGTTTACGCCACTAGCTGGAATGTTTTCAGCGGCTGAGCTGTATCAAAACCTGTTTGGGCGACAGGCCGTGAAGTGCGCCAAGCTCAACCATCACACCCACAAGCGCTGCATTTTTCGCTGTGGGTATAGAGGCAATGGTGACAACGGTGAGAGCGGTGAGAACGGTGAGATGGATTTGAGCAATCGCCTGATATAAGCTGTTGTTTTTCTATTACCTTTTGAGGAATTCATTCATGAGCGAACATTACGATGTCATCATTAGACCTGTTGGGAAATAAAGGGTAGTATAAAGCAACTATATCTAAGACCAGCGATGCTAAATTTAGAGCGGATACTCGCCAGTGATCGACTAATGAGAGCGATGACAGGACTGAACCTCAAAGCATTTAAGGCCCT
>JBGTIK010000187.1:0-2223 GCA_041745715.1 Phormidesmis sp. | reverse complement strand
AATGCACTACCCAAAGCTGCATAAAGGACGAAACAAAATTCTGCTGAGTGCAGTAATGCCTCATTTTATACCCTTTGCATTTCTGTTAGAAGTCCTCTTTTCCCAGACTTTTGGTAACTCAAAATCATCAATAAGGTTGGGTTTATCATGATCACCAGTGCCAATGAAAATGTGTGCTGGTTCAAATTCAGATACTATCTTTTGTACGAGCTGCGTTGCCTGAGTCCTGACACTTGGCCTTTGTTTAATTTCGACACGTTCATCATAATAATCACAGGAGTAATGAAGATATCTCCCTTGGCAAAGGTGAAGGGCTCCTGAATATAGGTGTTTATCGGGTAATCCCAGTGAAATTGCAAGGCTCGGATTTTCGGGATTGATATAAATAGACAAGATCGAATGAATTGACCAATTTGGATCAGTAGATTTGAGAACTAATGTCTCTTTTACAGTATTACTGAAACCTGTTCCACAGCAGGGACAATATTCAACTGGTAAGGGTTCATTAACCATCGTTAGCTTAATGTTCTCTCCAATACTCTGAACCTCATTAAGCATTTCATCAGTCCAGCAATCAAAATCCCCTTCCAGTAAGTGGAAGGTTCGTTCAAACTCTATTTTTTCATTGGGCCACTGGAAGATTATTTTTGCTGCATGTATGCGATCTAAATCACCAAATACATTTACCACAGCAATAACTTGAGGGGATTCCTTGTGTGCCTCTCTTACAAACGATTCCCAAGAATCTTTATATTCCCTTAGTTGATTTTCGCCAAGTTCAGTATGCCGAGCTTTAACGTATTCATCTGGACGGTGATGATGATCGTGATCCTCCACGCAAAGTACGGCAAGATTATCATCTACAGTATTAGAATTATCTCCGTCAATGTGATGAAGATGGAGACCTATACCTTTGCGCTTGCAAACACAACATCTACCAGCATTTGTTGAAATCAGCCTAGAGCGTTGTTTTGTTGACGGTCGTACTCTTGCCACGATAACTCCTTGAGATTCTGTCGAATGAAGTTGAGCCGTGAACGCTACTCAGCTAGAGCCGTCGGGCCAACTATTTATTAGATCTGCTTTTGCAGTATATCCAACGAAATCTAGGTAGATACAACGTGAGCTTTCAGCCTATCCAATCAATTCAGCTACATAAGCTGCAAGCTATCAATGTAGTACACTCATATTAACTGGATATACTGCAAGTCTCCATGTATCTAATGGTGATGGGAAAATGAAGAGGAATTAGTTGCGAATGTGGTTGAAAGCACTCAAGAAGAAGTCTTGATTCCTGATAGAGACCTATGGGGTGATCTGGATGCACTGCTTGAGAACGGTGCCCAAATTACGTTTACTCCGACTGGAACGGCAGGCGGTTGCCATGATTATCAGCAGTGCATCTAATCAATTCCAAATTTGCCCAAATCTACTGGGAGAAGTATCTACAGCCTCGCCGTCCAGCCTTCGCTATTGTCCATCAAGCGGGTAAAAGTTAGAAACGAAGTCCGACCCGACTTAGATACAAGGCTAGTTTTCGACCCGATGAGCGGCATCATGCTCTATGGGTTGATGTTTCGCCTCCATCAAAAATCTTAGGCAAGCTACGTCCGCCCCGACTTAAGGTTACTCTTTAAAGTAAGCGTTAACCGAATCTAGACTAAGCTATGCAACTCGATGCCCGCGTTCCTGACGGCCCCCTCGCCGAAAAATGGGGCAGCTTTAAAGACCATTGCCAGCTTGTTAACCCTAGCAATAAGCCCAAACGTACGGTGCTGGTAGTCGGTACCGGGCTTGCAGGCGCGTCAGCCGCAGCCACTCTCGCCGAGCAAGGCTATCGGGTCAAAAGCTTCTGCATTCAAGATTCACCGCGTCGGGCTCACAGCATTGCGGCTCAAGGCGGCATCAATGCTGCAAAAAACTATCCCAACGATGGCGATAGCGTCTGGCGCTTGTTTCACGACACGATTAAGGGCGGTGACTATCGTTCGCGTGAGGCGAATGTGTATCGGCTGGCGCAAATTAGCAATCAGATTATCGATCACTGTGTGGCTCAAGGGGTGCCGTTTGCGCGGGAATACAGTGGCTTACTAGCGAATCGGTCTTTTGGTGGGGCGCAGGTTTCGCGCACGTTTTATGCTCGGGGGCAAACCGGGCAGCAGCTTTTGCTAGGAGGGTATGGGGCGATGATGCGGCAGGTGGCAGCGGGGCACATTGAGCTGT
>JBGTIK010000186.1:0-1992 GCA_041745715.1 Phormidesmis sp. | reverse complement strand
TCTTTGTTGTAGGCTAGCGGTAAGCCTTTCATCATTACCAGCAATCCCTGTAAGTGCCCAAAGGTACGCCCGGTTTTACCCCGCACTAATTCAGGAATGTCAGGATTTTTCTTTTGCGGCATAATGCTCGATCCGGTAGAGCAGGTATCGCCCAGCGTGACAAAGCGAAACTCTTCTGAAGCCCATAAAATAATCTCTTCTGACAGCCGCGAGAGATGCACCATAATCACACTCGCCGCCGCTGCAAATTCAATCGCAAAATCGCGATCGCTCACCCCATCTAAACTGTTGTGATAAATTTCATCAAAGCCCAACAGCTCAGCTGAATAATACCGATCAATTGGGAAGGTGGTGCCCGCGAGTGCGCCGCAGCCCAATGGCGAAATATTCACCCGCTTGAGCACATCGCCTAAGCGCTCCCAGTCACGCTGGCTCATTTCAAAGTAGGCCAATAGGTGATGGGCCAAGCTCAGTGGCTGCGCTCTTTGCAAGTGCGTGTAGCCCGGAATTAAGGTTTCAACATGTTGATCAGCCAGCGTCACAATCTCTTGCTGAAAGGCTTTGAGCCGCTGACGAATTTGGCCAATTTGGCCGCGCAGATACAGGCGCAGGTCGGTGCCGACTTGATCGTTGCGCGATCTGGCCGTGTGCAGTTTTTTCCCGACTGCGCCGATGAGTTCTATCAGCCGATGCTCTACCGCAAAATGCACGTCTTCTTCGTCAATGCCGGGGTTGAATTTACCGTCCCGATATTGCTGGCGAATGTTTTCGAGCCCTGACACAATTTGTTCGCACTCGGTTTCAGAGAGAACGCCGACTTTGGCCAACATTTTGGCATGGGCCACCGATCCGGTTAGGTCGCACTCTAGTAGCTCAATGTCGAAGCCGATGCTGGCATTAAACTGAGCGATCGCTGGATGCAAGGCCGACTCAAACCTTTGGCTCCAGGTCTGAGGGTTCTGAGAATTCTGGGGCGGTTGATTATCGGTTAAATTAACAGACTGATTGCTCACTGTGTGGGTGCTTGCTCCTGCTGATGCGGCTCGACTAAGCAGGCTCAAACTCAGTGAGCCCACCATACAGTAGCAGTGTGTGCGGTGAGCGCGATCGCCGATCTAACTTTGATTTATTCAGCTAATTGATCCACTTAACCAGCCGCTTAACCATAGGAAGACATGGACTTAAACGCATAGCCCAACACGATCCCAATCAGCAGCGCCCATAGCTGCCCTGACGCATAAAAGTGATGCAGAGTTTGACCCGTGCTACCGATCAAATCTTGATCAAATTGCGCGCCAATAACCGGCGTCATTGAAGTCGCTGTGATCTCAGACGAAGCCGTATAAAATTCAAAAGATTCCATGACATTTCATCAATAATTGTTAACTCAATTGGCATTCTCAAACGTACCCACGGTTCGATAGAGAGCCAACAGGCCAAAACAATTTCTTTTGGATTCACACACCGTCCCGTCTCAGGGATCATCCTCAGCGTAGATGATGCGTTGAAAGCTGCCGAAATTCAGCAGGCTGCGTAATTCGCATGATCACCAGCGTCGTATCGTCTTCAGCGTCACGATCAGTACCGACAAAGCGCTGAAGCGTTTTAAACAGATAGTCCAAAATTTCATCAGAGCTTGACAAATTACGACAGGCCCAGGAAAACGACTCGATTAGGTTATCTTCATTAAAGCGCTGACCGTTGTGGTTAGCGGCTTCGGTAAAGCCGTCGGTGTAGTAAATCACCGTATCTCCCGGCTGCAACTGAATCTGATTTTCTTGGTAGTGCGTATCCATATCTAGACCTAGCAACATGCCATCGGCATCTAGGCGCACCACCTGACTGGTTTCTGCCTGCCACAGCAGCGGCGGATTGTGGGCCGCGTTGCCATAGATCAGCATTTGCGTACGCGGATCGTACTGGGCGCAAAATAGCGTCACAAATCGATTTGAGCTTTCTAAATCGGTGTGCATCACCCAGTTAAGATGCTGA
>JBGTIK010000185.1:0-16001 GCA_041745715.1 Phormidesmis sp. | reverse complement strand
GTCAAATAGCCTTTGGGCGCAAGTGCTAGCTGATTAGCGTGATAGCCCACTGAGAAAATGCCTCGCTTTTCGGCAGTTTCCATCACGACTTTGGGACTGTCTACATGGCAGGTAACCACATCAATGCCCTGATCGGCCATACTGTTAGTCGCTTCAGCTTCTTTAATCGGCTCAGCCCAGTTGCCGGTAAAGACAACCTGCGTCGTGACGTCGGGCTTTGCACTGCGCGCCCCCAGTGTAAAGCTGTTGACGTTACGCAGCACCTGCGGAATCGGCTTAGCGGCAACAAACCCCAACTTGCCTGTTTTAGAGGTGAGTGCGGCGACCACCCCGGCAACATACTGCGCTTCGTCGATGTAGCCATAATAGCTGCCGATATTTTTGGGCGTGGTGCCCTCTTGGTAAAGCCCGCCCGCGTGGAAGAACTGCACGTCGGGGTACTCCTCAGCTAATTTGAGAATATGCGGATCAAAATAGCCAAATGAAGTCGGAAACAGCGCTTTCGCCCCGTCGATATCGATCATGCTGCGCATGGATTCGGCAACAGCCGTTGTCTCAGGGACGTTGGCCTCTTCGACTAATTTCACCCAGGAAAATTTCTTGGCGACGGCTGCTGCGCCTTCGGCGTGGGCCTGATTGTAGCCATAGTCGTCTTTAGGTCCCACATAGATAAAGCCGACGGTCATCGGCTCATCTTTGCCATCGGTTGTCCCACTTTCAGCACCCGTAGTGGCACCGGAATCGGCGCTACAGCCTGTTCCAAATTTTGCCGTTAGCCCAAATGCACTGGTCGCTAGCAGTCCCCTGATAACCTGGCGGCGAGACATCCCAAACAACTGACGGTTGCTCATGTTGGCAATTCCTTAACGAAGAATTGAACAAGAGTCTATCAAGCTAAATTGGGTAGCGGAGCCTGGAAAGGTGCGAGAAAAGTGTGCAACATTGCTGTTTGAGAAAGAGAATTGTAGTTTTTGCTACAGTCTTATGGTTTGCAAGCAAGCAGCTTCAGGGTTTTCCAGTTTCCATTACTGGCTACAAACGCAACGTCAATTTAATTGTGTTTGTCTACTTACAGTGCAAACTGTGTCTTTGCTTACAAAGCCTGACAGTGCAAATTGCTAAGGTGCCTTTATGCTAGTGTTTTAGGTACTGCATAGCTGCTGAAGTTGCATGACCTCGGAAGAAGCTCTTGCGCTTGTTGACCAAGCGATCTGTCACAATCACCATATCAAAAGCGGGCTGAGCCCATTGCAGCGCACTGTCTTTTGCTATGCCTGGGAAGCGCGTTCTTACGGTGAAATTGCCAAGCACTCAGGCTATGAGCTGAGCTATGTTAAGCAAGCCGGTTCGCAGCTTTGGCAGTTGCTCTCACAGGCGCTGGCGCAAAAAGTCACTAAGCGAAATGTGCGGCTGACTTTGCAGCGAAGTTTACCCCTGGCCGAATCAGCGCTGTCAACGATGGAATTGACGGCGGCATCGACGGTGGTATCGACAGCACCGGAGATTGACTGGGGCGATGCGGTGGATGTCTCTTGCTTTTATGGCCGCGAAGCTGAACTGCAACAACTCATGCAGTGGACGGTGGGCGATCGCTGTCGTCTGATCGGCATCTTTGGCATGGGCGGCATCGGCAAAACCGCACTCTCCATTCGCCTAGCCCAGCAGCTCAGCCAACAATCTTATTTCTCTAAAATTATTTGGCGATCCCTGCGAAATGCACCCCCCCTGGCCGACCTCATTACAGACTTGCTTCAGGTGCTTTCACCCTCGCAGACTACCGCTAAAACCCTCGGTCAACAAATCTCCTATTTACTCAACTGCTTACGACAACATCGCTGTTTAATTGTGCTAGATAATGGTGAAACCGTCATGCAGCCAAATGAAACAGATAGCCCATCCCAGTATGAAATGCTCTGGCAGCAGTTAGGGCAAACCAATCACCAAAGCACCATTTTACTCACCAGTCGCGAAAAGCCTCCTAGCATTGCAGCTTACGAAGGAAATGTACTGCCGGTGCGATCGCTCAGACTCACCGGACTGCCTGCCAATCTCGCTCAATCCTTATTTGATCTCAAGGGTAGTTTTATCGGCAGCGCTCCCCAGTGGCAGCAGCTAGTGGATTACTATGCAGGCAATCCGCTGGCGTTAAAAATGGTGGCAGCTGTCATTCAAGAGTTGTTTGATGGGCAAGTAGGGAGTTTTCTGGACTGTCTGCAAGCGGGAGAGACTATTTTTGGCGATATTCAAGATCTGTTGAGTCAGCAAATTAATCGGCTCTCAGTGCTACAGCAACAGACGCTCGACTGGCTGGCGATCGCTCGCAAACCCATCACCCTCTCTCAGCTTTGGGCTCACTTCACACCCGTCTTGGGCCTAGGACTAGGGCTGGGCGAACTGCTAGCAGCCCTTTCAGCTCTAGAGCGTCGCAGCCTGATTGAAAAACTACCGCCCTCTTTAGATCAGCATCAGCCCAGCTTTACGCTACAGCCCGTAGTGATGGAATATGTCACCCATCGGTTGATTGAGCGAGTGTGCGAACAACTTCTGACTCGCAAGCTGATCGCCCACTCGCCGCTAGCCTCCCATGCCCTCATTCAGGCTCAAGCCCCAGACTATATCCGTCAGACGCAGACTCGGCTCATTCTTAAACCCATTGCCGATCAATTGCTGGCGCTGAGCGCTCAGGCGAACTGGGCGCAAACAATCCAGCAGTGGCTGGGCAAACTGCGCCACATCCCTTCTCAAACGGGCTACGCAGGCGGTAATTTGATCAACTTGCTGATTCAGATGCAAATAGATCTCAGCGGCTGGGACTTTTCGCAGTTGCCGATCTGGAGCGCTTACCTCAAAAACGTCACTTTGCATCGGGTTAGCTTTGCCCAATCAGACCTTTCACACTCGGCCTTTAGCGAAACCTTTAGTCAGGTATTGGCAGTTGCCTTTAGCCCTGACGGCAAGCTGCTGGCAACCGGCGATGTCAATCATGAAATTCAGCTCTGGCGGGTGGCAGACGGCCAGCTTTTGCTCACCTTTACGGTGCAAGCAGGCTGGATCTGGTCGGTCGCGTTTAGCCCGGATGGCAAGCTGCTAGCCGGTAGCGCTAATCAGTCGGTGCAGCTTTGGGATGTGCAAAGCGGAGCATTGGTTCAGAGTTTGAATGGCTATAGCGATCGCGTTTTCTCAGTCGCCTTTAGTCCCGATGGTCAGCTGCTCGCCACCGGCAGCGAAGACCAGTGGGTGCGCATTTGGGATCTGCGTACTGGCACTCTACGTCACCAGCTCAGCGGCCATACCGACGAAGTGCGATCGGTCGCATTTGCCCCCCAGGCTCAAAATAGTCAGCGGCTGACTTTAGCCAGTGCTAGCTATGACGGCAGCGTCAGACTCTGGGATGCCGTCAGCGGCGAGTGCGCCCAGGTTTTAAAAGGGTCTACTAAGCTGAGGTCAGTGGCGTTTAGCCCAGATGGAAAAACGCTGGCTACTGGCGGCGCGGCGGGCTACCTCAAGCTCTGGCAGGTCAAATCGAGCGGAGCGCGACATCAGGCATTACAGTGGCAAAAGTTCTCCTGCAAAGAATTACTCAACGCCCAGCAGCCGATTCGCAGCATAGCCTTTAGTCCCGATGGCCGCACCCTAGCTAGTGGCAGCGATGACGGCAAAGTTTGGCTATGGAATTATTGCACCAGCGAATTGCTCAAGGTGCTGTCGGGTCATACGAGTTGGATTAGTGCGATCGCCTTCAGTATTGATAACCTGCTCGCTAGCGGCAGCGAAGATCGCACCGTTCGGCTCTGGCACAACAACCTCTGTCAGCGGCAATTGCAGGGCTACAGCAACGGCATTTGGTCAGTCGCCTTTGCCCCCACCGGCAACCTGCTGGCCAGCGGCAGTCAAGATCGGTGGGTGCGGCTTTGGTCAGCCACAACGGGCGAATTGTTGGGCAGCTTGGCGGGCCACACTAGCTGGATTTGGTCAGTCGCTTTTAGCCCTACTCAACCGACGCTGGCTAGCAGCAGCGAAGATTGCACCATTCGGATCTGGGATATTCACACGCAGCAACAGCGCCATCTGCTCACCGGGCATAAGGATGCGGTGCTCAGCCTGCTTTATACACTCCAAGGCACACTCTGGAGCGGCAGTTTAGATGGCAGTTTAAAGCAGTGGACAGAGGCAGGGATTTGTCTGCAAACGCTTGATAGAGACAGCGGCGGACATAGCGGTGGAGTTTGGGTGATCGCCCTCAGTTCAGATGGCAACCGGCTACTCAGCGGCAGTCAAGATCAAACTCTCAAACTCTGGGATACCCATAGTGGTCATCTGATTGCTACCCTCAGCGGCCATCAGAGCTGGATTCGCGCTGTTGCCATCAGTCCCAATCATCAAATGCTGCTGAGCGGTAGTGCCGATGGAATGCTTAAAATCTGGCAAGCTGATGACTCCGGCCAATACCGCTGCCAGCAAACCCACATCGCCCATGCAGGGCCAGTCCTATCAATTGCAGTTCACAAAAGCGGCCAACAAATCGCCACCAGCAGCACCGATCACACCATCAAGCTGTGGAATCTCACAACCGGAACCTATCAGGCTATTCCACAGGCCCACGACCGTTGGGTAAAATCTTTAACCTATAGCCCCGATGGTTCAATCTTAGCAAGCTGTAGTCAAGATGAAACTATCAAGCTCTGGCACGCTACGCTCTCAGAAAATGCGCCCACCTTGACCCAAACGCTGCGAATGCCTAGACCCTATGAAGCGCTGAACATTAAGCAAGCCAGTGGACTCACCCTTGCGCAACAATCCGCCTTAGAACAACTCGGTGCAACCACATCAGAAGCGGAACATGCTTACTGATATGCATTTCTATGACGTCTGAAATGATCCAAACGTGAAGATATTTGAATGAACATTTAGAACTTGAACCCTAGTAGGTTCCAGTAATGGAGGAAAGGAATGAAAGCGATCGCCGATAAGGTAACTAGCCCATAGTGTAGGCGTTGTACGGTGCCGCCTTGCCGGTAGCCACTCGCCAACCCAAACAACAAAAACACTGCTAAAAGAGCAGTTATTAAGGGAATGCATAGCAGCGCAACAACGGTCAGGGGCACCCCGTAGGCAAGCCGCCAAACGCCCATTAACCAAAGCTTTAGCGGTAGTCCTACCAAAAAGACAAGATTCAACAAGCCAGCGATTCCAGCGGCGCGATAAGGCCAGCTTAGATCCTTGAAGCGCAAAGCCGATTGAAATGAGGTATTAGGTAATGAAGCTTGAGATAGCCACAGCCGCAGATGATTAACAACCGGACGGATCACCCAACTAGCCGCTGCCGTCATAAAGAAAACGGTACAGAATAACAAAACGCTCAGTTGAAAAACAACACTTCCGTACCAGGGCACCCATTCATAAGCCCCGATTTTGGCAAACATCAAATTAAATGCGTAGCGCATGGAACCCGGCTCCCCTGATCGAAAAACCGTCAGCGTCTCTCCATCTGCCTGCTGAAATAAGAAAGGGGTAAGTGGCGTTAAAACCCTGCTTTCGGTTGAGTTGCGAAAAAGTAGCGCCGGGGTTTGAGCTTGCAGCCTGCCTTGTTCATAAGGGTGAATGCGAACCAATTGAAACAAGCCCGACAGCTTAGTCATGGTGCGCCGAGGATACTCTAAGTCGCGGTAGTTACCGGTAAACACAGAGGGATCTATATCAACTTGCGGTTCGGTGATAGCTTCTGTCGGTGAGCTAGGGAAGTAACGGTCAAAAAACTGAGTTAAAAATTTCCCATGAATACCGCTAAAGCTGTTAGTCACAATAAAGATACCGATATTTTGCTCGGGCATCAGGCTCAGCGCACTTGAGTAACCCCGCAAGCTACCCAAGTGCCCAACGGTGCGAATACCGTTGATGTATTGCTCGCGAAAGCCGTAGCCTGTACCCGGTAGCCTCGGATCGTGAGCAAAGTGAGTTTGGTGCATAAGCTGCACTGTTGTCGGCTGCAAAATTTGCTGCTGTTGGTAGCGTCCTGACTGCAAGTGCGCAATCATAAAATGCGCCATATCGGTAGCAGTTGTCTGTAGTGCGGCGGCAGGTGCAATGTTGAGATACAGATAAGGAACCGGCTCGAAATTTTGTTTTACCTTTTGGTAGCCCACCGCCAGATCGTTGGCTAGCTCAGGTGGTGGAGGCTGCAAAAAGGTCGTGCGCTGCATGGCTAGCGGCTGCAATATCCGCTGCTCAATGTAGTCAGCAAAGGGCAGGGTGCTGATTCTTTCTACTAGGTAGCCCAGGAGCGCAATGCTGTGACTCGAATAGCTGTACAGCTTTCCGGGCGGATAGATGATCGCGGGCAAGTGATCGCGCAGATAGTTTCCTAACGGCTGCATTTGTTTGGCGGTAGGCGCGGCCAAGCCAATTCGACGCTTAGTGGTCCCATCTGTATGGGTCATCAAATGAGCAAAATTAACTGGAGTGTCGTAAGGGTTATTGACAGAAAAGTCAAGATACTGATTGATATCGTCCGATAGATCGAGCTTGCCCTGTTCATAGAGCTGCATAGTCGCAGTAGCCGTAAACAGCTTAGAAAGAGAGGCCACTCGAAACAGGGTGCGATCCGCTGCTACTGGCGTTTGTGCTTCTAGATCAGCATAGCCGTAGCCCTTTGAAAAAAGTAGGCTACCGTCTTTGACTACCGAGATACTGGCTCCTGGAATTGAGCCCTCGGCTATTGCCTGCTGAAAGAAGCTATCTACAAAGTTAGCGAACTCGGATGAATCTTTGAGTGCCAAAGCATTGGGCCTAGCCGCCGTTGTCGAGGGCGCATTGGCTTTTTCAAGGCCATATTGCTGCATGTCAAGCTCTCTGACAATATCCCAGCCAAACCCGCCCGACTCCACTCCCGTTAGGCCGCTATCACGGGCTACGCTCGGCATGACTGAAAAGGCAACAAATAGACAGCAGCCGCACAGGGCTAGACAAAATCGACCTGTCACTGTCTGAGCGTAAGTTTGGCAAGCGATTAAATAGCGGCGCATGTCATGTTTGATTCATGTTTGATAAGATTGCACCGTAACTACTCAGGAGACTATAGAAAACCGTCGAAGCCCGCTCCACAATCGTTTTAGAAAATACGCTAAAAACAAATTCTCCATAAGTCTAATCCATGACTCTAAATAACTAGGTCTTATTGAGAGTTAGCGCAGTTTTATTCAAAAGAATAAAACTGCTGATCGCTACTGATAGCGTTTTCCACATTGTTGAAAAATAGATGTAGTGCCTGAGCAGTTACAGTTTATCAAGTAATTTATTGTTTAGTGGAATTGATTACATCACTATTCTTTTTAAGGTAAGGTACGGCACCACCAACAATTAGTAAAGCTATCCCCCACCAAAGAGAATTACCCGGAATAGCCTTTAGTAAAAGCGTGGTTAAACCAGAGGTAATTAGCGACCACCCTGCTGTTGCTTGATATTGCATAGCTGTTTTTGAGAGCCTCTTGTTTTTAAATTAGGCTTTATCATAAAGCTTACTACTCGTCGTAACGAAAAATCGACGTACATTCTCTATCTATAGGTATAGTTGTCTATTCCCATACATCCTAAAACTACATCCTAGAAGAGTAGTTCGCGCAAATGGTGAACATTACTTTGTTACAACCGAACTGTACTTGAGAGATGCGTCTGTCACCCCGCTGTCGTCGGTATCGGGGCGAAGCTGAAGTAGCCAGCTCCCTAAGACGTAAATCCCCAAAATAGCGCTTATGGCGATGACTACTTTTAAGAGAATATTGCTCGGTCTTTTGGCCATTTACGCCCTCTTCCAAACATGTCTTCAATAACAGTAGGCACATAATACAATACAAGTCATTGTCTACGTCTACTGTAGTAATGGGCTCGATTACGCTCTGTCCATTTTGTAGAGTTCCAGTCATCTGCGGGTTTGTGCCGCAGATGCAGATAGGTTAGTTCAGGGCAGCGACAAAGCGCCTGATCGGTACTTAGATAGCGTTCTATCATATCTTGATCTTCAGCGCCCCAGCCTATGAAAGCTTCATCCCATCCGTCAACGGACAGGAGTCGGTCGTGGCGGAATAGTGGCATAACACCAAAGCGCTCTCCTTATTAGCAAATGCTTTCGCAACGTCGTTGGCCAATCTTCTAGGGCTGTTGTTGCTTGCTCAAGAGATCGGTTTAATGTTGTTACATTTACAGTGTCGGTTGCGGCCATGAGCCGGTAACCAGTGAGCAGGCAGTAAGGAGAACGCTCCGCTAGCCAGCAGTGTCGTTCTAGTGTTCTACCTAAAGAGATCAAATCTACATCAAAGGCGGCGACAAACTCTCCTTGAGCATGGTTCAAGGCTAAATTAAGTGCCTTGGTTTTATGAAAGGTTTTTTCGCAGGCCAGGTGGAGATAGGTTACCTGAGATTTTTCTAGCATTTGCTGCAAGGCTGCGGAGGGCAATGACGCCAATCCAATCGGCGCGGTTTTGTATTGAAAAATCGAAATAACTATCCGCTGGTACCCAGTATTTGTGAATAGCTTGACTCTATAGTCAGCTAGAGGGTTTATTGTAATATTGTTAGCAATTTGACTTAGGAGTCGAAAGATTATGTCTACATATACGAAAAAGCTGGTTGGTGTGATTTTTGCAGGCTTGGCTGCGCTGAGTTTAGCCACGGGCGCAGCTTTAGCTCAAGAAGCCGAACAGCCTTCATCAGCTGGCTGTAGCTGCTGCCGAAATATGCAACCCACCGAGCCTATGCAGCCTATGGGCTGATATTGAACGTTTGAACACGTTCATGGCTGGTGATCTGGTTAGTTGGCATCGCTGCGTAGTTGCTCGCTGCGCAGCGATGCCCGACAACTCAAGCCTGACAACTCAAGTGAACCAAATTTGCCCCAAATTGTAGCTTCGCTGCTTTGGGGTTTAGTTGTATCAATTTTAGCCCCTGTGTCAGCGAGCAACTGGAATTTGATATGGCGCTGTCGTAGCTCATCGACCGTATTGATGAGATGCTTCAGAATCTCGCCCCAAGCGGTTTAATTTCCAAGCCACCCACGTATTGCTAGGATGCAACACTCAAGGGATTAAGGTTACACTGCCTCTGTTTTTTGAGATGGTAGCTAATGGAGTCGTTACTAAGTCGTTACTAGGCCGTTCTCAAGCGCGTAGCGAACTAGCTCGGTACGGCTGTTGGTGCCGGTTTTGCCAAACAGACGGCTGACATATTTTTCAACGTTGCGAACGGTGGTGCCGAGGCGACTGGCAATCTCTTTATTCATCAGCCCTTCGGCCACGAGGTTGAGCACATCCTGCTCACGCGGGGTGAAATCAATGCGGATGCCGCTATTATTTTGCTTGATTAAGCTGCCGCGCTGGGTGAGCAAGGCTCTAATTTCTTCAATTTGCCTTGCCATTGTTGCCATATCCGGCGCTGCCGAAGGATCCGGGGCTTGGGCAGCGCGGCGATCAATCAGGTTGGTGAGAATGGCCACGAGTTCTTCAGGATCAAAGGGTTTGGCAAGGTAGGCATCCGCGCCTGCTTTGTAGCCTTGGATGCGATCGCTTGTCATTCCTCGCGCAGTCAAAAACACCACTGGCAGCGCCTGAAAGCGAACATCTTCGCGCACCTGCTTCAGAAACTGATAGCCATCTACTTGCGGCATCATGATATCTGAAATCAGCACATTAGGCGTTTCCTGCTGCAATAAGTCCCAGCCTTCTGCCGCATTGCTTGCGACCTTAACGGCAAAATTGCTGTCTTCTAAGTAGGCTTGCACCGATTCACGTAAGCCCGGTTCATCATCGACGAGCAAAACGCGGCTAGCAGTCTGGCTAGCAGGCTGGCCAGCAGGCTTATTGGAGGAAGTATCTACCATGATCTTTGTATTTAGGGTTGAGCCTTTAGTTTAAGGGTTGGAGCGTTGATCGAGTGCGCTGCGGAAAATTTGCAGAAGATTACAGGCCCAATCGTCGCAAACTGTAAATAATCATCTATATTCCGACCGGAATACCGGGGATTGTGGCAGAATTTACTGAGAAGTTTTCTGTAGAGCGTCAGCTCAAGCCGCTGGTTTATCAGTAAAATTTCAAGGCACACCCTATCCTAAATTAGGTCATCACATTCAGGTAACCCAAACCATGACACTTCAACTAGGCGATATTGCCCCCGATTTTTCACAAAAGTCTTCTTTAGGCGACATCAATTTTCACGAATGGGCAGGCGATAGCTGGGTTGTCCTCTTTTCTCACCCGGCTGACTATACGCCTGTGTGCACCACAGAGCTAGGCTTAGTCGGCGCTTTGCAAGACGAATTTAAAAAGCGCAATGTCAAAACTATTGCGCTCAGCGTCGATGGCGTAGAGTCTCACCAAGGCTGGATTAAAGACATTGACGAAACCCAAGGCACTACCGTCAACTACCCGATTTTGGCAGACGATGACAAAAAAGTTGCCACTCTATACGGGATGCTGCACCCTGAGTCCAGCACTGGCAACACGCTGACGGTGCGCTCTGTGTTTGTCATCGACCCGAATAAAAAAATCCGTCTCACTATTACATACCCAGCTAGCACGGGCCGTAATTTTGATGAGATTTTGCGCGTGATTGACTCTTTGCAGCTCACCGATTACCACAGTGTGGCTACCCCAGGCAACTGGCAAGATGGCGGCGACTGTGTGGTGGTGCCGTCTATTTCAACCGAAGATGCGAAAAAGAAGTTTCCGAAAGGCGTGACTGAGGTCAAACCTTACTTACGGATGACCCCTCAGCCGAACAAATAGATCTAGGCTTTGGGAAGACAAATATCCGCTCCCTGCTGGTAGCCCTCTCTGGTAGGCCCCATGAATCGGAACCTAATAACGTGCTGTGGGCGAGTGCTTATGGTGCGTTATTTTTGTCTGTACCTGAATAGTATTTAGAGATAGCGCCCATGAAAAAATTTAAGCCCTTGATTGGACTCGCTCTGGTAATTGCGGTGATTGCAGTGGGCTTTGCCCAAGTGACGCAGTGGCTAGTGTTGTTGTTTGGAGCGCTGTTTACAGCGGCTTACGTCGATAACAAATGGCCGATTTGGCAAGAGCTGTTTGGGCAGCGCGATCACAAACTCTTTCAATCTCTTTTGGCGACTTACGGCGTTGAAACCACGATTGTATTTGCGCTCTACTGGCTAGGCCGAGGCACCGCTGGACTTCTGTGATCTGGATTAAATCTATCGGCGGATCTATCGGCGGCTTAATCAGCACAGCTTAATCACGGGGCAATGTCAGCGTAAAGGCAGTTTGGCCTTGAGCAGCTCTATCGAGCTTGAGTTCACCTTGGTGGGCGCGGGCAATTTCTCTTGATAGACTCAGGCCCAAGCCAAAGCCTTCTCGCTTGCGGTTACGAGAGCGATCGCCTCGATAAAATCTGTCAAAAATGCGATCGCGCTCTTCTATTGGAATATCTCTAGAGGCATTAGTCACCGTCACCTGCACATACCGGCCCCGCTGCTGCCCAGCAATCGAGAGTGATCGCCCCTCAGCTTCTTCCGGTAAATTGTACTTAATTGCGTTGTCTATCAGGTTTTGCAGCACTTGGGTGAGTAAGTCGCGATCGCCCCTCACCCACAGATCTGCTTTCACCTTTACCGTCACTGGCAGATCCGGCGCTAACAGCTCAATATCTTCTAGTAACACCATCAAAATTTCGCCCAAATCCACCTTTGCTCTGCGCAAATGCATCTGCCCTGCATCCGCTAATGACAGCAGCAGCAGCTTACGCACAATCGTACTCAGCCGCGACACCTCATCCATCAAATTACTCAAGCTCTGCTGCAACGGCGAACCGGGATCAGCCTGCTGCATCGCTAGCTCTAACTCGCCTCGCAAAATGGCCAGCGGCGTTTTTAGCTCATGCGCCGCATCGCCGCTAAAGCGAGAAGACTGCTTAAAGCTGCGCTCAAGCCTAGTCAGCATTTGATTGAACACCTCAATCAGTTCAACAAATTCTACATCAGCGCTACTGACCGGTACCTGCTGATCGAGCCCGGTCGCGGTCACTTGCGTAATCACGTTCGTGAGCTTACGTACTGGCAGCAGCGCACTGCCTGAGAGCACCCACGCACCCACCGCAATCAGCAGCAGCGTACTCGGAATCGCCACCAAAAAAATATTGCGAATCACAGCCATGTCTTGATCGATAGTTTGTAGGCTGATGGCGATCGCCCCTTTCCCCCCCTCAGAACTCACAATCCCTGTTCGCCAGCTCCCCGTCGGCGTATTGCGCGTAGAAATCTGAGGAGCCGATTTCTCTGGCGCTGTATTCACCGCCGCTTCTATCCCTTTCGCCGTCACACTTTCAGACACCATAGAAAGCAACAGCCCTATTTCCATCGTGACATCGCCGAGCCGAGCCCCACTGACCGAATAGCGCAGGGTTCGGCCCTTCGCATCGACTGCCAAAAACGTAATCGGTGTATCGAGCCGAGTCTCTAACTCAGCCGGTAATTCCTCACCAAAGTTCTGCCACCAAGTGGGATCACGCGCTACTACCATCCGCCTTAACTGACTTTCGAGCTTAGCGTCTAAAACCCTCACCTTCGCCACATAGATCAGCCGCCAAGCTACTAGCCCAAAGCTCACAAGCGCCCCACCCGACAAGGCCACCAACAACAGCGCGATCCGTAAGCGAAAAGACCCCAGCCTCACTCAAATTTTCTCCGGTAAGCGGTCAGTGATCTATTATCAATGCAATTATGCTGATTGGCTTAGCGTTTTCTATGGGCTGAGTGGCAGCGGCCAGAACTAATTTAGCGCGTCTACCCGCGTGGGTCAGAGTTCGTAATGCCTTAAAGCAAAATGGCGCGCTAAATTCGATTTTGCTGAGCAATTCGCCGAGCTATCCAAATGAGGGCGCTGATAACGACGATGGCGATTGCTGCCGTCGCCACCGGTGCAATCCAGCGGCCAAGGCGCTCATATTCACTGCCCAAAAAATAGCCACTCAGCGTCAAAAATGCCGTCCACAAAGCAGTGCCCACAGTGGAGTACAGCAAAAAAGATCCTAACGGCATCTGAGTGATGCCCGCTGGAATAGACACATAGGTACGGATGCCCGGAATCATTCGGCAAAGGCCCACCGTCCAAGGGCCTCGCTTAACAAACCAACGCTGCGCATTGTCTAAATCTTTAGCTGCAAGCCCCACCCACCGGCCATAGCGATCAAGCAAAGACTGAAGTCGCTCTAGTCCCAAAACTAGCCCAATGTAGTACCACAGCAATGCGCCCAGCACTGAGCCGATAGAACCCGCCGCGATCGCAATCCACAAATCCAGCTGGCCTTGAGACGCTGCAAACCCTGCCAACGGCATGATCAATTCAGACGGAATGGGTGGAATCAGATTTTCCAAAAACATCATAAACGCGATGCCCCAGTAGCCAAACGAAGTCACTACTTGGGTAATCCAATCCAACAAACTTCCGCTCATCGCGCCCTAACTTTGAAGTGTCCACAGTCTAAAGAGCAGTCTAAAAGTAATTTAAAGACTAACGACAATCCACTATGACAAACTGCGAAGCAATTTTCCCTCTACCGATGGATATTAATTGATCGCTAGCTGCTTTGATTTCGTTGAGCTATCTGCATCAAGAGCCGTAGCGACTCGTTTACATCGGCCTCAGTCGGAAAAGCTTTTGCAACATCAGGTGCTAGCAAGACGAGGTTAGTCCCTGCTCGGTAACGGTCTACGTACTTGCCTTTGACGCCTCCTGCCATTTTAGAGAAGTCATACTCAGGCTGTAAGTCGTCTTCTAGATCAATTTCAATTTCCTCGTTCATAAAACCTCTGTTTTGTTTTGTCCAAGTTCCACTCAAACCTCTCAATCAAACTTTATAGCGTTTCTGCCTGCCTAAATCGGTAGCCGACGCCGCGCACGCTTTCAATCCAGCGCTCTTGGCTTTCGCTGTCAATTTTTTTGCGCAGGCGCTGAATGCACACGTCTACCACATTGGTGCTGGGGTTAAAGTCATAGCCCCAAACGTGCTCTAGCATTTGAGTGCGAGTAAAAACTCGACCGGGTGATCGCATCAAATACTCCAGCAAATTAAACTCTCTCGTCGTTAGCTCCACCGTCTGCGCCTCGCCCTGCCGCTGACAAATCACCGTTCGCGTCAGCCGATCTAGCTTAAACGGGCCAATCGTCACCAAATTTTGCCGCTCGCCTAAGCTGCGACGCACCACCGCCTGTATCCTCGCCACTAGCTCTTCGACAAAAAAAGGCTTGGCAATGTAGTCATCGGCTCCTAGGTTTAAGCCCTGCAAGCGGTCGTCTAGCTCATTGCGCGCCGTCAGCAAAATCACTGGCGTATTGCGCCCTAATAGCCGCAGGTGCTTGAGAATAAATAAGCCGTCTTTCCCCGGCATCATAATGTCGAGCAAGATCACGTCGTATTCGTTTTCGGTGGCTTTTTCGTAAGCGCGATCGCCATGATCGCAATAGTCCACCACAAAGCCTTGCTCCTTTAACCCAATCTGCACAAAACTGGCAATTTTAGGCTCATCTTCTACAAACAAAACATGCATGTTTCGATCTGCTCGCTCACCCTTCAGCTCGCTCAGCCGCTGACTGAATGAGCCATTTACTGAGTCAATGGTAGCTGAGCAAAGGCGCAGTGCTAAACAATCCCTGCCAAAGAGCGTTAAAAAAGAGCGCTAAAAAAGGCCCTATGTCGTCATCAGGTAGCGGTTTTTAGTAAGCAAATAGGCATAGTCTGACATTGCTAGCGCTTCGCTGAGTTCACCATAATTAGCCACCAGATCGGCTAGCTTTTGATGCACTAGCTTCATGGCATTGCCCACTGGCACAATGTTTGGAATCATTAAAAAAAAAAATCTGATAGCTGATGGGCGGTTGCTTCATGGCTGTTCGGATCTATTAGATCGTCTTCATACGTCAGCGGCAAGTGAGGTATTTCATGCACTATGGCATCGGCTTCTACGCGCTGGTTGTCTAAATATTTAAGACAAGCTATCAGCTCACTCGCATCTACTGTGAATTTTCCAGTCCGCAAAGGAGCGCCCGGTGAATCAAACCGGCACGAGGTACTTTGGTTTTTGAGCGTAGCGATCGCGTGCCTCAGCGGATCTCGCCGCTTCAAATAAATCACCCGACAGCCGCCCCGATGCAAATCTTGCAAAAACTGATTTGGATTGGCCAATCGCTGCTTTTGCCGCAATTGCTCCACCGTCATCGTAAAGCCATAGACCTCAGTGCTAGCTTGGCGCACCCGCTGATACACACTTAGCCGAGGAAATTGCACCGCTTGGCTCAAAATGTCTGCTTGAAAGGTAATTTTTTCATGCGCTTGAAACCAGTCAGCCAGGATTATGCCGCCACTTTGGCCAATATCAAACACCACAAAGCTGGGCTTGTGCGATCGCGACCCCATTACCGTTTGAAAAGTGCTCAGCCAGCCACCCGCCATCTTCTGTTTCAACCGCGTCTCATCGCGCATCAATCCACCGTCCAATACAGCTCATGCTCTTCTTCTATCGCCAACAGCAGCTAGCCACTTCTAGCCACTTCTAGCCACTTACGGGACACCGAATAGACCAGATAGACAAGTTTCATCCAGACACTTCTCCATATAGACTGTCTAAGTTACCCCCGGTCTGCTAGCGCTCCAGCGCCCCAACCATCAGCATCTCAATCAAACATACCCTTTTGGCCCCTTTCTCCTCCTATGGCTACCCTGCTTCGCACCCCCTTAAACGCGCTCTGCCGCCAGCAAAAAGCCAAAATGACCGGGTTCTCAGGCTGGGAAATGCCCGTACAGTTCAGCGGCATTCGGCAAGAACATGAGGCCGTTCGCACCAGCGTAGGCGCGTTTGATATTTCTCACATGGGCAAATTTGTGCTCACTGGGCCTGACGTAATTACGGCCTTGCAGCGACTCGTGCCTTCTGATCTGTCTCGGCTGAGTGTTGGCAAAGCCCAGTACACCGTTTTGCTCAACCCCGAAGGCGGCATTGT
>JBGTIK010000184.1:0-9122 GCA_041745715.1 Phormidesmis sp. | reverse complement strand
GTATTTTCCCGAACTATCTTGCTGAGCAAGTACGTCAGCTTTGCTACTACTCTGGGCTCGGTCAATTTTGGCGGGTGATGAGCGATATTTTCATGCAGCTTGCTGAAGAGTATAACCAGGGCAAAATCACCTCTATTGTTGAGGTCGTTTCGCTAGTCAAAGAAGGATTAGTGACCCACGCCAGTATTCCGATTACCTATGCGGTTACCATTGGCAGCACCAAATACGACATCATTCCCAAGTCAGCAGGGCTGACCTTTTTACCCGATACCGCCGTGCCCTATGTCGAAACCATTTTTCTGCGCGGGACGCCGTTTTTTGGCACCGTTTCTTACAACGCCCAAGCCCAACAAATTCCGTTAGATCAGGCTGATTTTGGCTACGGCGCACTCTTTGCCGATCCGCTACCGATCGGCGGTGCGGGCATTCCGCCGACGCTGCTGATGCAGGATATGCGCCACTATGTGCCGGACTATTTAAGAGAAATTTATCAGCGATCCAAGCGCGGGCAAGACGATATTCGCGTACAGCTCAGCCAGAGCTTTCAAAAGTCTATGTTTTGCGTGACCGAAGCAGCGGTCAGAGGGCTGATGCCCTACCCATCGGATACGAGCGATCCCAAAGAGCAGGTGATCAATCGTGATTACTTGGGCGGCTGGCTAGAACGACTCGCCGAATCACGATTGGATGTGGTGCAAGAGGGACTGTAGGGTAATGTTCAACAACATTAAGTCGAGACTAATTTTCTGGCTTTGCGGGTTAGACGCTGCCATCTGCTAAGTTCAGGTTGCTGATAGTCTATGGGTTTGCCGCTAAATATAGGTTTGTTGTTATTTTTTAGATAGCGGTAGTGTAAGAACAGATCGCGGTATGGAAAGGTGATGTTTTTGCCTGCGCAAACTCGTTTGAAAAACTTTGATCCGACGCCAATGTAGTGCAGATAAATCAGCTGTACGCCGCTATCAAACAACAGATGATCTTTTTCTTCAAAGTGAGGCGAGGTGACGCAGCAGCCAGTGCGGCTTTCGGTCGGGAGCGTTCTCGATAAGTTCATGGCTTTGATGGATGATTTCATTACCATGTAGTTGAGGATCGACTGATCGGGGCCATTCGCGTACAAAATGGCGGCTTCACCTGAGCATAAATGAGTGAGCAAATCAGCTAACATTGGGTCGGTGAAGGCTCCTTTTTTGGAGGCGTAGAGGCCAGCGCAAAAGATTTCGGTATTTAGGCGATCGCGCCCAAACACATCCTCCAATCCCTGCGCATTCACATCAAAAACATGACTCAAATCCTTGTACTGAAAGTCATAAGTGACAAAATCATAATGATCTAAGCTATCAAACAACAGATCTAGCGAGTTCATCGCCAAAATATCGGCATCTAAATAAATAAAGCGCTCAAACGGGCCATCAAAACAGCAAAAGCGGCGGTGCATTCCCATCCGATTGACGCCTTGAACGCCGCGCTGCGCCCAAGCCTCAAACGCAGTTGGGTGAGCCTGCCAAATCTGAGTTGCAAAATCTTCCCACTTGGCCAAAATCGCCTGATCGTCAAACCACTGCACTTGCGGGTAGCCTTGAGTCGCGGCTCTAGCCTGCTTGGTATTATCGTCGTAAGGCACCACGCAAATAGGCAAATCAGCCCCGGCATTTTGCTCAAGGCTATGGATAAGCGCAATCATCTGATCGAGCACAACGTCATTGGCCAGGATGTAAACGCCTTTAGCAATAGCTGGCTCAGCCGCTTGAATCAATGCAGAATCTGAATTTGGGCCTGAATTTGGACTTAAGGTGCTATTGGTCATACCGACTGGCCTCTCTGTGAGTGAGGAATAAGCAAAGAGTGAGGAATAAGCAAAGGACTTTCCGCTGTTTGACGCTGCTTTACTTGAAGATACAGCGCCTAATCAAAGGTTCACAAGTGGGCTGACAAATTGTTCACAGGGAACTCACGAAAGGGGCGACGAGTGGAAGCTAGCTGCACTTGAAGTCGATGACGACTGCTCTTGATTTGGGGAACCCTATGGTCAAATAAGTTGGCTCTTAGGCTGAGGTTTTTTATGATCAAGCGGTCTTTTATGGGTGTAGCTGCGCTGACGCTAACCCTTTCAGCGATTGCTGGAAGCCTGCCTTTTGCGGCTCAAGCTGAGCCTTGTACCTATCAATGCGGCTCTAACCAAATTCGATTTGAACCGGCTCAGCCAATTACCATCAAGTTTGTTAATCATACCAACGGCTTAATTACGCTGGAGCGCATACTTGATACTGATATGTACTGGCTGAGGCCGCAAAGCGATTTTGCGATTCAAACGTTAGTCGGAGCCGATAGCGATATGTCGCTGGTGTTTTGGGATGATCAAAACCGGGCGGTGAGTGCGGTGCTGCATCGGCCCGATGCCGCTACCCTGCAAGTCGAGTTTTTGCCGAGCGGGTTTGACAGCGATCGCGCCGTTCATATCGTCAACGATGGCCGAGTACTGGTGTATTAGGGATAACGTCTACTATCATATAGATCGAACTTTTTCTTGCTAGCATGTGCCAACGGTGTAGCTTACGCTATGGTGCTTGGATCTAGCGGTTATCCGAACGTGTCCGAAAAGCCTATCCAGCCCAATCTTCTGGACGATCCCCTCGACAGTCCCTCCGTGCCTGCGCCGCCTCGCCCGATTATGCAGCGGCAGGTACCCCCACAGCGCTGGCAAATTTTCCCGGCACAAAAAGCTCAGGCCAAGCAAATCGCTCAGGCTACCGCCCTATCGCCCCTGCTCGCTCAGGTGCTGATCAATCGCGGCATTTATACTCCTGAGCAGGCTTGGGAATTTTTAGATCCTGAAACGCTGCTACTGCCCTCTCCTTTAGACGAATTTCCAGATCTCAACTACAGTCTCGATCTGCTGGTGGCGGCAGTTGAAACCCAGCAGAAAATTTTGATCTGCGGTGACTATGATGCCGATGGAATGACCAGTACCGCATTGCTGATGCGATCGCTGCGCTACCTCGGCGCTCAGGTTGACTACGCCATTCCTAGCCGCATGGACGAAGGCTACGGCATCAATCTCCGCATGGTGGAAGACTTTCACGCCAGTGGGGGCGCAATCATTCTCACTGTAGATAACGGCATTGCCGCGTACGATCCAATCGCTAGGGCAAAAGAGCTGGGCCTTACCGTGATTGTTACCGACCACCACGAAGTGCCAGCAGAAGTGCCCCCGGCTGACGCAATTCTCAACCCCAAGCTAATTGCCGAAACCTCACCGTACCGAAGTGTCGCGGGCGTTGGCGTCGCTTACGTTCTAGCGGTCTGTCTGGCTCAGCGAATGGGCAAAATGCAGGATCTCACCGCCACTTTACTGGCGCTCTTTACGCTGGGCACCATCGCCGACTTGGCTCCGCTCACGGGCGTCAATCGCCGCTGGGTGAAACGCGGCCTGAAGCTGCTGCCAAAATCGCGCATTCCCGGTATTCAGGCACTGATTGAAGTCGCTGGCCTCAGTGAAGAAACCGCCCTTAAGCCCGAAGCGATTGGCTTTCGCCTGGGCCCGCGCATCAACGCCGTAGGCCGAATTGCTGACCCGCAAATTGTGATTGATCTGCTCACCACCGATGACATTGGCGTGGCCTTGCAGCGGGCAATGCAATGCGAAGAAACCAATAAGCTGCGCCGCCAGCTATGCGAAATTATCGAAGCGCAGGCTGTGGAATGGTGTGAAGCGCAGCAGGAAAAAGGGCTGCTGAATCTGCAAAAAGAGCGAGTGCTAGTGGTGGTACAGCCAGAGTGGCATCACGGTGTGATTGGGATTGTGGCTTCTCGGCTCGTGGAGCGCTATGGGGTGCCGGTATTTATTGGCACGTATGAAGACAAGGCGCAAAAAGAAATTCGCGGCTCGGCCCGCAGCATTCCTGAATTTAATGTGTTTGAAGCGCTGCAATTTTGTGACGATTTGCTGGATCGCTATGGCGGGCATCGGGCGGCTGGCGGCTTTTCGTTTGAGGCGAATAAGCTACGGCAGGTGAAGTCTCGCCTGAGCAATTTTGCCTGTAAGCAGCTTCAGCCTGAGCACCTTAAGCCGCTGGTAACGGTCGATGTGCAGGCTCAGCTCAGTGAAGTCAATCTCGATTTGTTTACTCAAATTGATCACATTCACCCTTGCGGGATTGAAAATCCTGATCCGGTATTTTGGACTGCTAATGTGGCGGTAGTAGAGCAAAAGGTGATTGGTAAAACCAAGGCACACCTTAAGCTGACACTGACGCATACCGCGACAGCAAGCGGCCCAGAAACCGTAGGGCAAGAGAAATCTGAGGCGGTGGTGATGAAGGCAGTCGCTTGGCGGTGGGGCGAATATTACCCGCTGCCCAGAGCACTTGATATTGCCTATCGGCTGCGGCTCAACGAGTGGAAAGAGCAGCGCACGGTAGAGTTAGAGCTAGTGGGCGTGCGGCCTGCGACTTTGGTAGACAGTGGAGATCACGGCATTCGGCCTTGGTCAGCGCCGCCTGCGGTGACGACTTCATTCGTTTCACCCATAGAACCGATTCCACCGGCAGCACCGGTTCAGACCCCGGCTCAAGCTGCTAAGGCAATAGCGCTCAACCTTCAGCAAAAGCTAACTGCCCAAACCAAGTCTGGCAGTCCAATTTCCTTTAAAGTCGAGACCCCTCGCTCCCCATTGCCAGCCAATTTTACGCCGCCGCCCGCTCTGACGCCCGATCTGATACCAATTGTTCCGTCGCTAGCTGGCGAGGGGTCTCGGGTCGTGAAAGAAAACGCAGCGCGAGTCGAAGCGGCACCTGCTTTGGGGGCAGTGGCAGAGGGGATGGAATCGTCAGCAGTCATAGAAATCAGTGATCGCGATGCAGATACCGCCGCATTTCACGTCGAGTTTTATTACTCCAAAAGACGTTACAAAGGCACTCTCAAATCTGCTGGAGAGACCGCAGGCCAAGGCAATCACCTCACCATCGAAAACCCAGAAGGTCACTTGCTAGTGGTGCAAATGGCGGCCCGAAAAGGTTTTTTGTACCTGCCCGATGTGCCACCTCAGGTCATAGACATTGCCGATCTCAAATATTTTAATCTGATTCGCGCTGGCCTCAATGCGCTAGAGGTGAAGCAAAAAACGCAGCTTTTAATTAAAAAAGACGACCTGCTAGCCGAAAAAGATGCCCAAATCACCACCATGAAAGCTCAAATAGAGCTGCTAGAAGAAAAAATTACCCAGCTCTCCGCCGAGCAGCAGCAGCAGTTCGCGGAGCTAAAAACGGAGCTGCAAACCCAAGAAGACACGATTCAAGGACAAGAAGCTCAAATTGAGCACCTGCAAATTCAGGTGACGAGCGCCCCGGTTGCTAGCTCTGCCGACATTCAACATCAGGTGCGCGATGCCATCGGCGATGGTGTTTGGTTTTGCCTGCAAGCCGCCAGTCAAAAAGACTTGCAGGCCGCGTACAAAAACTATCAAATGCTTGACACTAGCGGGCCAGATGCCCATATTGCTGACTATTCAGAAGCCGGAATTCGGCTCAGCTTCGCGATTGAGCGCGAGATTTTAAAGCCCTTCTTTGCAGATCTCGCTGGCTTTGCGCGGCCGCAAGGCGTCACCGAAGTAGGGGGGGTGGCTCTAGAGCCGAACGGGAAATATACCCTCGGCACGATGCCTGCACTGATTGCCGATCAGTGGCGATCTTTTCCGCCGGGAGAGCTATCGCAGCAGCAGCTTCGATCCGAAGGGGTAACTATTATTAAAGTCAAAGCTAAAGGTCGGATGTCAGGACGCGATCGCACTTTAGTCAACCAGTTCTTAGCCCAATGGGATCATCCCATGTCTCGCTGTCTCAGCCAAAAAAGCGGCCAAGCCGCCTCTAGCCTCGATCAAATCGACAAACTGCGTAATATTGCTGCGCAGAGCGAAAGCTTTCTTTACCGGTGGCAATATGAACTGCTGCACCAGCTCATTACCGGTCAATCGGGCAAAGGCGGTCTGCTCAGACAGGTTTTTTCTTAGGTAAATTCTCTCTGGACAAAAAGCTCAAAAAAAGCATTGCTCAGATCATTTTCCACAGCTCCGGAAAAACTGGGGAAAACTTTTATAAACTGTGGAAAAACTTTTGAATAAAGCTATTCAGTATCTTTACAGGAAGGCTGAGACTTACTCATAGGGAGCTTTCTAAAAGCTAAGTGGGCTTTGACATTTAACCTTCAAAGCATATAAAAATTAGCCAATTTCCGCAATATTACTGAGATTTTCATTAGGTTTTCCACAGGTTTTTCCACAGACTTTTTACAGTTTTTTTACAGATTTATTCTTCAGCACACGATTCAGCGCACTGCCTCAATAGCTGAAGGATGGTAGACGAGCTGAAGGATGGTAGACGGTCTGCTCTCATCGTTCACTGCTTGATGGCTCAATGACTGCCACCGAACATGGGAAAACTAACCCTAATCTACGCGGCCTTTCCTAATTTATCCGGGAACTCACTGACGTGTTCGTAGTACTAAGTAAAATTACTGAACTTGGTCTCCGGCTCCTCATCCTCATTAGAGACTTCTCCTGTCGCTATGGACTACTCTACGATTGTCGATACTTCAGCCGTTAATTTTTCAGAGATAGCCTCGCTCGACGTCAATGTGAGCGAAGTCAGCCCGCCTGAAATCGACTTGCTCGAAACCAACGCCTTCAGTTCAGGGGTAAGCAGTAGCCCAGGCGCTTTAAATACGCCACCGGGCATTGATTTTGTGGCCAAAATTGAGACTTATCAGCGTCTGCTCGAAGCAATGCCTGATAGCTTTGTGGCTTGGAGCTATCTCAGCTATTTTCTAGCGTGCTCGGGGCGCTACCGTGACTCAGCGAGTGCCTATGCCCGCACACTCGATATAAAGTCGAATGAACCTCGCATTTGGTATAACTACGCTACGGTCTTAGAGAAGTTAGGACATTACGATGAAGCTGTTGAAAACTACAGTAGAGCCCTCGTATTTTCACCTGACTACCTCAAAGCTATGTATGGCAAGAGTAAAAACCTATATCGCCTCAGTGAGTATCAAGCAGCCTTAGAAAGCTACGACCATGCTTTGGCTGCCGGAACGAATGCTTACAAGGCAAATACCTACGAACTGTGGTACGGGCGTGGTAAGGCGCTCTTTAAGCTGCAAAGGCTAGATAAGGCAGTGGCTAGCTTTGAAACAGCACTACGGCTCAATCCCGATGTGGCGAAGGTTTGGGCTAGCTTAGGCCAAACGCTGATGTACCAGAATAAAGATGAATTAGCCATTCGGCAGTTTAATAAAGCGCTGAAGCTGACGCCGACAGACGCGCTGATCTGGGTTTATAATGGTTGCTTACTAAAACGATTGGGCCGCTACACAGAAGCGATCGCCTGCTTTGATCGAGCGATTGACTTAGAGCCAACGGCGGCGAGAGCTTGGCACTATCGCGGTTTAACATTTATTAATATGCGCCAATATTCGGATGCGCATGATAGCTTTCGAGTGGCCTTGCAATGTCAGGCGTATGATAACAAAAGCTGGCTGAGCTTGGCTTGGGCACTAGAGAAAATGGGCGACTATCAGCAGGCGATTGACGCTTACAACAAAGCGCTTTCGATTGAGCCGGATCAGGCGTTTGCCTTTTACCGGCAAGCGCGCTGCTATGCGGCTTTAAAAAATATTCCGTTTGCAGTAGAGCATTTACGTCGGGCCGTCGCCCTTTGTCCGGATCAGTATTTGCACCGCGCCCTAGGCGATCCTCTGCTGCGCAGTCTGCAACCCAAGGTGCTATTAGCGGCAAGCCCAGCTGCTGCGATTACTCAGGCGAACTAAGCCGACGAGTTACTTTACGCGCAATCACCACGCCCCCTAGCAAAACGGCCAAGTAAGGGCTATAGACTAGCAGCCACAAACCGATCTGCAATAGATCGGTGGTGAATTCACCGACTGAGCTAGTGGCTCCTTCCCATGAGTTGGTCAGCTGACGAGAAAAAGCGGGTTTATCTACTGCCGAAATCGCATCACTGGTCAACTTTAGGCTGATGGTGGAATAGCTCACCTGAGCCTGTAAGTTTTTTTGCTGCGCGGCCATTTGCTCGATGTTTTGCCGCACCGCGCTTAGCTCACGAGCAACGGCTAGCACATCGGCAATGTCGCCTGATCGCGACATAATTTCTTGTAAAGCGGCTTCAGATTTGCGGGCGTTGCTCAGCCGCGCTTGAAGATCAACGAGCTGATTGGAGACATCTGCGGTAGAAATTGTGCGATCGCGAATTTCTCCAATAGCGCTCAGCGCTTCAAGCGTGGCATCGAGCTTGGCTTGAGGGACGCGAAGCTCAAAGGTAAGGATGCGCTGGCGATCGCCCGTATCGCTCATACTTAGCAGATCGCCCTGTTGAGCCGTGATAATCTTTCTCACCTGTTCAAATCCTTCTTCCACAGAATCCACACTGAGTGCAAGACTAGCCCGCTTAATCAACTGAGGGCGCTGAGTCACCGTATTTTCAGCGATCGCTTCATCCGTATTAGCGGTGAGCAGACCGCTTTCAGCCGATGTTTTCTGCGTGAACGCTTCTGTGGGTGCTTGAGCGACGGGTGAATCGGCTGAAGGCTCCATTGCCGCCGAGGGAACAGCCATGTCAGATGTCGGCGATGGCGCGCAGCTTGTCAGCCCAGAAAGCACCACCGCTGAGCCTGTTAACAGTGCAAGCGTAAACCGTTTCATAGTATTTCCTCAAAGTAAGTGCTGGATTGGGCGCGAGATTGAAGTGCAAGATTGAGTGAGCTGTAAGGCATAGTCTCTACTGCTGTCAGTGTGGCAACTGACTAGGCCAAAGATCGTCTGGTTTCAGAAATTGCAACCCATAAGCTCACCATCAGCGCCACCGATTGCGATTTTGCAGCAGCTTAGATGACGATGTTGTCGTCAGTTGAGGGCGTAGCCGAACGTGCACGGCCATCTTTGACAGAGCGCCAAATTACAGAGCGCTAAATTACAGCCCACATTCCGCCCTTTGAAGTGTCACACTCAGGTATTAATGATAGAGCCCTGTTTTGGAAAGACTTTCATGGCTTAGCAGTTCAAATGAACTAAGTCATAAAAATTCTCAATTAAGGTTAACTATTGAGAACCA
>JBGTIK010000183.1:0-14682 GCA_041745715.1 Phormidesmis sp. | reverse complement strand
TGGTTCTCAATAGTTAACCTTAATTGAGAATTTTTATGACTTAGTTCATTTGAACTGCTAAGCCATGAAAGTCTTTCCAAAACAGGGCTCTATCATTAATACCTGAGTGTGACACTTCAAAGGGCGGAATGTGGGTTTTATGACACGGCAGTCTGCGATTGCCCCCTTTAACAGTTCTTTCAGCCGCTTTGATCGCGCCCTTAACAGCCCAGTTGACAGCCCCGTCAACAGCTCGATCAATCGCTCAGTTAATGGCTCACTGAGCAATTGGTTCAGTAGCGTTAGCACCTATGCGGAGATGAGTCCTGATTTGACGATTCGCAAGCAGGTCAATCAGCAAATGCAGGGGCGCACTCAGCGGGTGCTCGGGGCGGTGGCGTGGGGCAAGCTGTTTTGCCGAAGTGATCGGGCGTATCCGCTGCTGTCGTTTATTTATCAGCGCTTTGGGCTCTATTCGGGGCTGGAGTTTGGGCGGGTGAGACCGGGTGATCGCCTCAACGATGACCTGCATTTCCCGCTAGTCTGCTGGTTTGACTGGACGACTACGTTTTGCGAGGACTTTTTTCAGCGGTTTGGGGTGGACTTGAGCGATCGCTTTGATGAAGCTACTTTTGACACCATTGATGAATTGATTGATTTTTTAATTGAGCAAGCTGTGCCTCAAGAGATGGCGCTTTCGCAAGGCCGTCGGACACGCTGAGAAATAGCTTGACTTAGACTCTAAGCGTTACTTATTTTTGCATTGCTTAAAAATCCATTACGTTTACGCGGTCGTCGTGGCTGCCATTTGATACCCTTGTGCTAAGCGAGAATGTATCAGGACTTTTCATGCCCAGAACCCAGAAGAACGATAACTTCATCGACAAGTCATTTACCGTCATGGCTGACATGATTCTTAAAATGCTGCCTGCTAAGCAGCAGGCCAAGGAAGCATTTGCCTACTATCGAGACGGCATGTCTGCCCAAGCCGACGGCGAATACGCTGAAGCAATGGATAACTATAGAGAAGCCTTGACGCTGGAAGAAGACCCTTACGACAAAGGCTACATCCTCTACAACATGGGTCTGATTCATGCAAGTAACGGTGAGCATGATCAAGCCTTGGGCCTGTACAAAGAGGCGCTAGAACTCAACCCTCGCATGATTCAAGCGCTCAATAATACGGCTGTTATTTACCACTATCGCGGCGAGCAGGCGGAGGCCGCAGGGGATAAATCAGAATCAGACAAGCTGTACGACGAAGCCGCGCGCTATTGGCTAGAAGCCGTGCGGATGGCTCCAAATAATTACCTCGAAGCCCAAAACTGGCTCAAGGTGACGGGTCGGCTGCGGCTCGATATGATCTAGGTCGTGGGTTACTGGATATAACTGCTGGATATAATTGGCCCCTGGTCGTTTGATCAAGTTGAGGTCAACGGCCTTCTGCTATGATTTAGACCGATATGACTTAGGCCGTTGGGGCAGGGGATAGTTGCTGCTGATGATTGATATTGATCAAGTTCGCAAAGTTGCTAATCTAGCACGCTTGCAGCTAACAGAGGCCGAGCAGCAGCAGTTTACCGGTCAGCTCAATCGGATTTTAGAATATGTGCAGCAGCTGGATGAGCTAGATACCAAAGACGTTGCGCCGACTACGCGGGCGATTGAGGTGAGCAATATTACGCGACCTGATCAGCTAGAGGTATTTGCCGAACGTGAGGCTATTTTGAACAGTGCCCCTGATCGAGAAGAAGATTTCTTTAAGGTACCTAAAATTTTGGGTGGTGAGGAAGGCGGTAACTAGATTGTCTGGAGTATTTCTGTCTACTTGCCGCCATTGCTTGCGTGTCAGCAACCGGTGATAGGCGCTAAACCTATCGGTTGATCTCTAAAATAGACCCGATGACAAGGCTAAAAATGCCGATGAGAAACAACACTGGGACTACCCCGGTCATTACACTTACAAAGCTACCGAGTAAAGCCTCAGAAGGATAAGCCAAGAAAACTGAGAACGCTAGGACAATGCCTAGCCCCATCATTGATAGGAAAAACGGCGCGACACTAAAGAGCTGGCTTAGTTTGCTGGATGCAGTGCGATCGCGTGGCACTTGATAAGTCGTTGGCTGCATTCTGGGCTCTGGAATAGCTTTAGGTTTAGGAGGAGCCAGAACTGCAATAGCGGCCTGATAGCGTTGCTGATAGGATTGGCGCAACCCAGCTTCGTAGCGCTGCTGACGATCAATGATTTCTTCTTGATGTAGCGCGTCGATGTTGGCAATTTGACCCTTGAGTGCGTCGATTTCCTTGTGATACAGATATTTGATATCGGCAATCTGATCGCTAAGCGCGTAAATTTACTCCCTAAGACTTTTTTCTGTGAGTGCTTGGGCGGTTATCTGCTTTTGCGCGCGTGAGTGCCGATCAGCGATATCGTTGATTGCGGTTTTTTCTGGATTGATGTCTAAACTGATGGCTGGGTGGATGGCGCGATCGCTGTTGAGGCGAGGCTGAAGATTAGTGACTGAACTAGGTGGGTTTGACATAATCGATGACTCCTTTTCAGCCCAATCAGACTGAAGATTAGGTAGACGCGTTAGCTTCAGGCACACCTCACTATTTTTCGCAGGCTCTGTAAGAGTTACATAGGAATAAGATCGCGCTCTCACGTCAGAGTCATTGAAAAAATGACACACCGTACAAACAGACGGGCAGTGCTGAAACATCGCAAAATTCTCGATATTTCCGAACTTTTCAGCAGACTCACCGGCAGATACATCCCACATTCCGCCCTTTGAAGTGTCACACTCAGGTATTAATGATAGAGCCCTGTTTTGGAAAGACTTTCATGGCTTAGCAGTTCAAATGAACTAAATCATAAAAATTCTTAATTAAGGTTAACTATTGAGAACCATGCTAGAAAAAATGGCTGTGATTCTTATTGCTTCGTTTAAATACCCAATGTGCCAATTGGAAGTGCGGAATGTCGGATACATCGCTACATGATCTGCTAAATGGGCCATCAGGCGAAACATCATCCATGCTTTTCTCCTAATGAACGATAGGCACAAACCTCAATCGCAAACCTCACATTTCTCACATTAGTAATGTAGCGGTCATCAAAAATCCTGTCAAGTTCAAATTGTGAGATTTATTGATTAATCTGAGCGCAGGCTATTAATGAAGGCAATCAGTTGATCTGCTGGGTTTCAGGAAAGATTTTGAACATTGCTGTGTTCTGAGATACCTTATCAGGCATAGGTTTCAGGCCATACGCTGGGGTTTTTACGCCTATATTTAGTTTAGGTAAAGAAGCTTGGCGGGCTTATCTCACAAGCGAAATAGTAGTCTACACTGTGTGAGCTAATGCGCTCTGAGCGGGTGCGGTCAGTTGGCTGATTAGGTATTTTAGCCAGTCGGCTAGCTTGACAATTGCGGCGTTTGGCTGATCAGTGTGAGATCGACATAGGCAATGGTGAGCCAATGCGATCTTTGGTGAGGTACTCTTCTGTGAAGTTCCTTTGAAAGTGTCCTTTGATAATGATCGTCCTATGCAACAGCCTGTTGAATTTTCAGAAGAATTTCTGACTAAAGTCGCGAAAGACAATCGAGTGTCTGATGGAGAACTCGCAGCTTTGAAGCTGGCTCTTGAAAAGCAAAAAAGTAAAGACATTGCCAAATATCTCAACATTTCTGAGGCGGCGGCTCGTAAGCGGCTCGGTGAAGTCTATAAAAAATTTGACATTAAAGGGAATGGCCCTGGTAAGCTAGCGTCTTTGAAGCGGCGTTTAGTGGCTTCATCAACAGGTTCGCTCTACAAAGCAAAAGACAAAAAAGCAGAAGACCAGGTAGAAAAAGCTAGAGCAGAAAAAGCATCTGGTGATGATGTTGCTGATGTCAGTGAAGAGGGTGCTGATCTCCTGTCTAGCTCGCCTTCTACCCCGTTGCTCGAAGTCAAAAAGAATGTTAATTGGAACGATGCGCCGACGCTGAATTTATTTCGAGGACGTGAGCAGTCGTTAGATCACCTAGCGCAGTGGATTTCTCAAGCGGAGCGATCGCATCAGCTGCTGGCGATTTGTGGCATCGGCGGTATTGGTAAGAGCTATTTGGCTCGAAAGCTGGCTGAACGGGTGAGTGAACAGTTTCAGGTGGTAGTGTGGGTGAGCGCGACCCAATCGCCGGAAGATTTTTTGCGATCGCTCCTCCCTATCATCCAATCTGGCCATTCCGCTGGCCATTCTGCAGATGCCGACAGGCTCTCAGCGCTATCTATGAGCGCGCTGATTGCACAGTTCGTTGAGTGTCTTTCTCAGCAGCGCTGCTTGATTGTACTAGATGGGTTTGAGACATTATTCAATAGCTATCAAACTGAAAATGCTCACGAAAATCAGGCATTTATTCCGACCTTTGATGCCAAGCGCCGACAGCAGGCTAGCTCTTACAGGGCCGGGTTTGAGGCTTACAGTGAGGTGCTCAGCGCAGTCCTTGCACCCTATCGGGGTTTAGCCGAAAACACGAGCAACAGCTGCCTCATATTGACTAGCCGTGAGAAACCGCGAGAGCTGCTGTCTGTGCCTGCCCAGCATTCGAGCGCTTGGCTATATACGCTCAGCGGATTGGGAAACGCTGACGTGAAGGAGCTGTTGGAGAGCTTTGAGCTGTTTGCCTCACCGGCTGATTATAAAGCGATTACGGAGCGCTATTGCGGGCATCCCATGGCTTTGCGAATAGCGGCTAATATTGTCAAAGATGTTTTTGATGGCAGTATTGCGGACTTTTTAGATCAGGAAATTTCTGTTTTTGATGATTTACGAGGCGTGCTCAAAACGCAATTTAAGCGGCTGCCGCCAATTGAACAAGAGGTGATGTACTGGCTGGTGGTTAATCATCGGCCCTGTACGCTAACCGACTTGAAAAAAGACATTGTGTCAGAAGATCATAAACAGAATGTTCTCTATACATTACAGTCTTTAGAAAGACGGTCTTTAGTTGAGGTTAAACATTCTGGAAGAATTTCCTTCCACCTTCACCCGATGGTTTCTGAGTATGTGCTCAATCGCTTTATTCGGGTCATTTTTTCAGAGCTAATTCGAGGGCATTTAGATCTGTTTAATAGCCATGCTTTGATGAAGGCCAATGCTGAAGATGAGCTACGTGAGCTTCAAAAAGAGAACATTGTTGGGTCTATTTTAGAACGGTTAAAAAATCATTATAAGAGTCTTGGTTCAGTTGATGAGCGGTTGAGCGATCGCCTGAATAAATTTCGTCAAGAAAACGCTCATCGGCCAGGCTATGCAGGGGGCAACTTTGTCAACTTGCTCGTGCAGCTTTCGCAGGGCCAAACACTCTCTTCCAAAGACTTTTCAACGATGACCATATGGCAGGCTTATTTGCAGGGCGTGCAGCTTAGAGACGTGAACTTTAACCGCTGTCAGCTAGATCGATCTGTTTTTACAGAAACGCTTGGTGATGTGCTGACACTGGCTTTTCAAGACTCTCCTTTGCGGCCACTGCTGGCCTGCGGGGATGCGAATGGCAGCGTGCATTTGTGGGAGATGCCGCTCAGCTTGCCAGCGGCTAGTAGCTCACCGAGCAGCCAAAGTAGCGCTCAGTTGGAAAACTCATCTATTGCGCTATCTAGCCCTGCCTCGGAAGCCGTATCGGGGGCGAATGCTCAAGGGCAAAAGTATGCTGAGTGGGAAGCGCACAGTGGTTGGGTCAGAGCGATCAGGTTTATTCCAAAGCGATCGCTCTTAGTCACGGGTGGGGACGATAGTCGGCTGAAGCTGTGGCGATTACCGACAGATCAGCGCACCTCGGCGCAGCCAGAACAAATCTGGCAGTATGCCGCTGAAGACTGGATTCATGCGGTAGCGGTGAGCCCGAATGGGAAAATCATTGCCAGTGGTAGCGGCGATAAAATTACGCTGCATCAGATTCGTAACGGCAGCGAGATTTGTCAGCTTGGCGGCCAAACGCATGGCCAGATGTATGGCCAAAGCTACTTCAGTCAAGGGGGTTGGAATAAAGCGCCTCAAGCAATGCAGCGCAACCGGATCAGAACCCTTGCTTTTAGCGCCGACGGTCACTGGTTAGCGAGCTGTAGTGACGATCATATAATTTGCCTGTGGCCGCTAACATCACTGATGTCTGGGGAAGAGAATTTATCTGATTTATCGATCTCGCCGATGCAGTTGATAGGTCATAAAGGGCTAGTGCATTCAATGTGTTTTAGTCCCGATAGTACTTTGTTAATCAGCGGCAGTGAAGATAAAACAATTAGGGTGTGGGGAGTGACTAGCGGTCAGTGTCAGCAAACACTGGCTCAGACGAGTGATCGAATTCGTGCTGTTGCGATCAGCGCCGATGGTCGATTTTTAGCCAGCAGTGGCGACGACTGTCGGGTGACGCTATGGGATTTTAAAACGCGCGAGCGACTTAACAGTATTTCGACGCAGAGCAGTCGCATTTGGTCGGTGGCTTTTCAGCAACAGAGTGAGCGCTTGACGCTAGCGGCGAGCGGTGATAAACAAACTTTAATGCTTTGGCAGGTTTGTTCTAATCAGCGGCAGCGATCGCGCAATGGTGAAGATAAGACTGCTTATCTTCGACAGTTAAGAACCTATAGGGGCTACACCAATGGGATTCGGGCAGTGGCTTTTTTGGGCGATCGCCGGGTCATCGGCGGTGGCGATAGCGGCGATCTGTCAGTTTGGGATACTGAAACCCGTGATCGTAAAGCGACTTTATCGCTGCATCAAGGGCGGATTTGGGCGATCGCGGTAGACTTGCAAAGTGCTCGCGTGGCCAGCGGTAGTGACGATCATACGGTGCGACTGTGGGATGCTAACAGCGGCCAATGTTTAACAACTTTAGCCGGACACAACAACTGGGTGAGAGCCCTAGCCTTTAGCCGTAGGGGTCGTTTCTTAGCAAGTGGCGGCGACGATGGCACCATTCGGATTTGGAATACGGCCTCCGGATTTTGTCTTAAAATTCTTGAACAGCCGGTTCATTGGATTCGTTCTTTGAGCTTTGACCCCCACAACAATCGTTATTTGATCAGCGGTGGAGATGATTGCTGTGTGCAGCGCTGGGATAGAAAAGAAGAAAGCGCCAAAACACTGTTTCAGCATCAGCGCCGAGTATGTTCCGTGGCTTACAGCCCAGACGGGCGAATGATTGCCAGCGGCAGTGACGATGCGACAGTAGTACTTTGGGATGTTGAAAAAGAAGAGATCTATCGGCGTTTAGAACCTAGCGAACTAGGCATTAAAACACTTGCGTTTAGTCCAAATGGCAATTATTTAGCGGCAGGTGGAGAAGATCAGCTTGTGTATGTGTGGGATTTGAGATCTGAGGATCCAGAAAACCACTGTTTTGCTTTTCGGCCTGAAGACTACAGAGGTATTGCAGGCGGCATTCGTTCAGTTGCTTTCAGCCCTGATAGTCAGTTTGTCATCAGCGGCGGGCTAGATGAGATGATTCGGATGGGCGACGTAAGAAACATGAAAGATCCTTATCATCTGTACGGGTTATGGCCGTTAATCAATCGCGATCGTCCCTACGAAAACATTGACATTAAAGGCATCAAAGGGTTAAGTGACCTGCAAGTAGCAAATTTAATCACGCTAGGTGCAGTCAGTCAAAAAACGTCTTTACTTAATTAGACACTGAATTCTGCTATAAGAATGAACAGGCATAACGCTAAATTAGCAATATCGAGGCTCTGATCACATGTGATCAGAGCCCCAACACAGTTACGTCACGCTAGCGCGACACAGTTACGATTGGTGAATTACCTGAATCAGCGCATTAACACTTATTGGTCTGCGCCCATAACTTCAATGTCGCGTACGACACTTCGTGCTTGGCTGACTTCATCGGGCGATCCACTGACTACTACACGAAAATTGCGCGGAATTGAAGGATCTGACTTTTGCTTTTGATCCAAGGGCTGAGCGTCGTAATTACGCCTGCCGAAGATAAGCCCCAAGATGCCGCTCCCAAGAGAGATACCGACTATCAGCAAACGCGTGAATGTACTATTGGCAGCAACGCCATCGAGCCAGTAAGCAGCGGCTGTTGCGGCCAAGATGCTGAGCATTCCACCGTAAAAAACACCTAGCAAAAAGCCTGCTTCTGAACCACTTGTTGTCCCCATAGCTTCAAGCTGAGCTTCGGGCGTAACATGGTCATCAATGGAGACTTTTTGAGTTGATAAACCGGCTGACTCAATCGCTTGCTTGATTTCTAGTGCCGAGTTGCGATTATTATAAACCCCAATTACCTCGCCTAACGATGATGATGTGAGCAGTTGACTTGTCATATGACTACTTTCCTCTTTGTAACACAGGTAGGCAGGTAAACGCCCCCCGAAAAACTCTCTTAACTTTTTTAATGGTGAAGAATCTAAAGCTACATTTGCTCTATAGCTTGATAGATTCGGCAGTCTGTCAGAAGGCACTTAGTTTGCTGTTGTCTACCAATTTGCAGTGCGCTTATTGGCTTACGCCGATAGAATGCTACGATCCCAACATATACTCACAAAATCCGGAGATTGGCCAAGCAGGCATCACACCACTTCTTCGGGATCAATGCCCAGCGATCGCAGCTGCTTGGTCAGTACAAAGCTCTTGATGCACTCAAGAATGTAAGGCAACACCTGCTTTTTACGAAAAAACCGCTGCTCCAGAAAGCCAGCGTACTGCCGGTTAGAGTGAGCAGCGCTGATATCGCCCAAGGCATAGATCAGCGCTGCAACTACCGCCCCAAAAACCAAGCTAATCCCTAAATGGGTCAGTGCAAATGGGTCAGTTCGCCATTGCTGATTTGATTGACCATGACAGCCCCTATTATTTTTAGTTCATCTTTAAAAACAGCCTAGCAACAGCCGCCGCCATCGTAATACCAGGTAGAGCCCGTGACCGTAATATCGGAAAACTTATCTAGCTTCCCAGCCGTCTTATCACACACTGCTAAGGGAATACCGGGCATCAGAATATGACCTGCATTGTCGTCAAAGCTATCTTCTTCACCTGTATACACGGCCATTTTGCCAGTAAAGATACAGGCTCCATCATCGGCAATCGGTACCTTGAAAGAAACAGAATCTAAGCTCTCCAGCATTAAGTTCTGATCAAGCTTGTAGTTTTTAGCGTTCAGCAGTCGATACGGGCGACGGGCGCGAATTTCTACCTGACCAAAACCTGCTTCAATAATCTTTTGGGTATAGTCCTCATAAGTCAGCGCACCGGACAAGCACATGGCTCTCAATCGATCATCGTTTCGTAAGTGCAACGGCATTTCACAAGTGCTGATTGGATCGCTCATAACTAAACGGCCATTGGGCTTCAACACCCGATAAGCTTCGGCCAAGGCTTTGGCTAAGTCTTGGGGTTCAAAAATGTTGAACAGGCAGTTTTGAGCGACAACATCTACCGAGCTGTCGGGCATTGGGAGGGCAAAGGCATCCCCTGAGCGAATGCTGACAAAGCTTGGATCAAACCATTCGTTTTGCTGAGCAGCAATGGCCAAATTTCGCTCGGCGGCGGCTCTCATAGAATCAACTGGATCAACGACGATGACAGCCCCTGCGCGACGAGAGAAGTACGCGAACTGTAGCGCTTCTAAGCCACCGCCAACACCGACATACAGTACGGTAGGTTCGCCCGTCAGTTCGGCAGGGTGAACGGTGGTGCCACAGCCGTAGTTCATCTCTTGCATTTGCACTGGGACAGTGAGCCCTGGCATTTTCAAATGGGTGCTTTGGACACAGCAAAGCCCAACATCGGGGGTTTCAGCGACTTCTGTATAAAAATCGGCAACAGCTTCTAAGTAGCTCATAGTGATCTTGTGGGGGTAGTTAGTGGATACTTGTCTGATGCTTATCTAGTCATGTCTTGCTTGTCTGTAGTCACGCGCCTTATCTGCGATCACACATCTGTAAGTTTAGGGGTTAAAGAGACTCCAAAATTAGTTTTTACTGAGATAAATTGAGCTCGTTGACGGCACAACTTCTTGATGATTTTTATGATTAATTCCTAAACAGCATTAATCATATTCCATTTTTCTGCCTTCTTAAACTATTCAGCATCACTCACGATAGGTTCAACAGGCGAGCGACCGGAATTGACAACCTTTTATTCCCACTTATTTATTCTCTCTTAGGAGACAGCTCATGAAATTCCAAGATTCTGTTGTATTAGTGACGGGTGCAAATTTAGGTATTGGCAAGGCTTATGTTGAAGCGCTTGTACAAGCAGGCGCGCAGAAAATTTATGCGACTGCTCGTAAGGTAGAGTCTTTAAACGAGGCGGTTGCGATCGCTCCAGAGAAAATTATCCCCTTGGCGCTAGATGTGACTCAAGCCGAACAAATTGAGACGATCGCTCAGCAAACCTCAAAAAAACCCAGACGTCAATATTCTCTTCAACAATGCTGGCACACTTGACTCCGGTGGCCTTGTCAATGAATTTATACGGGGATTTATTCAGAATTTACCAAGGCAAACGGCTGCCGTCCCATGAGAAAAATTCGCCGCTGTCTACGGTCGTTAGCGCTGACATGACCTCAATGAGCTGACGAACGGTACGCTCGGTAGAGAACAGCTTTTCGGATGGGACGGCTCTTTGAAAGGGTTTGGAAAGCTGAGTGTCGGTTGTGCCCGGGTGGAGCATGACTAAAGTTGTCTGAGGGCTGCGGCGGCTGTATTCAATCGCCGCTGTTTTTAAAAACATGTTGAGGGCAGCTTTAGAGGCGCGATAGCCATACCAGCCGCCAAGACGATTGTCGCCTATACTACCGACTTTGGCAGAAATTGTAGCAAATAAGCTGGGTGATTTGTGGCTTAGCAGGGGCAGGATGTGCTTGGCTAATAGCGCTGGGCCAATGCTGTTGATCTTAAAATAGGTGAGTAAATGCTCGGCATTTAGCTGTCGTAATGCTTTCTCGGGCTGCTGCTGTTCGTTGTGCAAGAGCCCGACGCAGTTGATCACAAGGTGCAGCCTGGGTGAGGTTTGCTTAATTTCTCGCATAGCCTGTTCGATTTGGGCTTCTTCGGCAAGATCCATCTGGAGGCAGTGAAGGCGATCGCCCTGCTGCGCCGCTAGTGCCAATAGCACTGTTGCTGTACTTTGCGAACGATAAGTGGCAAATAGCTGAGTGACTTGGCTGTGTGATAAAAGCTGTTTGACAAATTCTAGGCCAATGCCTTGAGTCGCGCCAACAACGAGAACATAAGCGTCAGTTTCAGCAGGAAGCAAGGGCATAGCAGCAGATGAAAAAATGGCAAATCTACTTTTGAGCCTAACACTTTCTGTCGGATCAGGCCCGAATGTCAGAGGTAGGGATGTTATGCTCTAGGCCCATGTCGAACAGAACTAGCGAATTGTTGGCCTGCATTGATCTGGGCATTGATCTAGACACTGATCTGGGCGCAACGATCTTCAGCAGCTTGACGTGCCCGAACGGCGGCCTCAAGCTGTTGCTGCTGTCGTTCGATCATGGCCTGCTGCGCCTGAATTTGTAAAAACTGTTGGCGGATTCTGATTTGGTTTTTAATCCGAGCAATCACTTCGGCTGGGTGAAATGGCTTATGAATGTAGTCTGACGCTCCCACGTCAAAGGCTTTGACCTTATCAAAGGTCAGATCTAGGGCGCTGAGGAAAATGATTGGAATGTTTTGAGTTTGCTGATTAGCTTTGAGCTGCTGGCAAACTTCATAGCCATCAATATCTGGCATCATAATATCCAACAAAATTAGATCGGGCTGAAAATGAGGCACACTGCCCAGCGCTAGCTTGCCATCGGGGGCGCTTCTGACCTCGTAACCGGCTTTAGTTAGCAAACTAGATAACAGCCTTAAATTTTCCAACAGATCGTCGACTACTAAGATTTTCAATCGTTCCTGAGGCTCATCAGCTGCTACCATTTCGACTTTTGGCAAGCTCATTTCCACAGTTACTGGATTCATCTCTACTGTACTCATCTCTAAAAAAGTTAGGCTTATCATTCCCAAATTTGAATTTCTTGATACGTGAATAGCATCAATAGCAGTTGATATGACCGAAATGGGCAACCTAGCCGCAGAGTTTCTGAGATCGTTGCTTGTGAACATTTTACTGGTTGAGGATGACTACTTGTTAGGGTGCGGTACTGCTAGGCTGTTGGGAAAGTTAGGGGGGCATCGGGTGCGGCTGACCCATAAAGCGGCAGATGTGTTTAAGCACTGCCAGTCAGGTGCGATTGATCTGGTGATTATGGATATCAATTTGCCCGGAACGTTTTGGCAGGGCAAGGAGGTGAGCGGCGTTGATCTCTCTTACTTACTAAAGTCTCAACCGTCAACGGCGCATTTGCCGATTGTGCTGCTGACCGCTCATGCGATGGATACTGATAGAAACTGCTTACTCAATGATGCGCTGGCGGATTGTCTCTGCACTAAGCCAATTGCCGATTACGCTGCTTTTCTGACTTTGCTAGCGCAAGCTGCCAATGGAGATGATTTTCAGGCGCTGAGCATTTCAGTTTCCTAGCGACTGAAGATAGATGGCTGAGTGCTGATCTCCACGACTTGAAGCGTTTGCAATATTTGCTTGTAGGCGAGGTTTTTAACGCATTTTTCGAGCGCTTGAGCGAGAGCGCTTTGGGCGGGCGGAAGCTGTGAGGCCAGCTCTAAAATGGCGCTATCATCCAGCTCAAGCGTGGCTTGGGTAAGTGCCTGTTGCCATGATGTCGGAGCCTGAGCAACTAGATCCGGTGACATCGTAACGAGGGGCGCAGAGGCTGTAGGGTTGAGCGGTGCATATTGGTAGCGTACGTCTAGTTGCTGACTTATGGTTTCAAAAATTTCGGCAGGCTGAATCGGCTTGCTGACAAATGCATCGCAGCCGCTAGCTAGTGCATTCTCTCTATTTTCTTTAAATGCACTGGCGCTCAGCCCAATAATTCGAGTTTTACCGGCTGTATCCATTGCCTTTAATCGCCGAGTCGCCTCTTCCCCTGTCATCACCGGCATTCGCATATCCATCCAAATCAGGTCGGGTTGCCAAGTTTGCCACTGGGCTATGGCTTCTTTGCCGTTGGTCGCTTCTTTGACCTCAAAGCCAACGCTGGCAAGTAAATGGGTAAGCAGCTTACGATTGATCGCGACATCATCGACCACCAAAATTTTGTACGTCGGCTGATGCGGCGCGAGGCCAATCACACGTCCTAAATCAGGGACTGATTGCGCAGACTGAAGCGCAGCTAATTCAGTGGGCATCACCGCAGTTGAGAGGCTAAAAGCAAACGTAGATCCTTTGTCTAACGCAGACTCAACCGTGAGTTCACCGCCCAAGAGCTGAACATATTCAGCGGAAATTGCTAAGCCCAGACCCGTACCCTCATGGGCAGTGAGTCCTGAATCAGCTTGGACAAAGGCTTCAAAGAAACGCTTTTGATCAGCAGGAGCAATGCCTGTACCAGTATCGGTGACGGCAAAAGTTAGGGTTTGATGAGCAATTAGCTGATGGATAGGGTTTGATATGGAGTTTGATCGGTAGCGACTTCTGTTGCTTCGACTTCTGTTGCTTCGACACTGAGGGTGATGGTGCCAGTGGCGGTAAATTTGACGGCGTTACTTAACAGGTTAATTAAAATTTGCCGGAGCTTGAGGCGATCGCTGCAAACAATGCGCGGTAAGTTAGGTGAGCGTGACACTACTAGCGCCAGACCCTTCTGACAAATCGACGGATAAAATGTCTGTTGCAATTCATCTAGCAGCCGGTAAAGGTCAAACTCACTGTCAGTGATAGTAACTTGTCCCGCCTCAATCTTTGAAATATCGAGAATGTCGTTAATCAGGGCGAGTAAGTGATCACCGCTGCGGTAGATAATGTCTAAATTTTCCTGTTGTTCAACGTTCATCTGAGGTGTTTTTAACAGATGCGTAAAGCCTAAAATGGCATTGAGCGGCGATCGCAGTACATGACTCATATTTGCCAAAAACTCACTCTTAGCGCGATTTGCCGCCTCGGCTGCTATGGTCGCATTGGCCAGCTTTTGCACCGCCTGCTTCCGCTCAGTAATATCTTCAAACACATATAGATAGGCAAACGTAGAATTATCTTCTTGAATGGGGCCATAGATGCGTCGCAGCGTCCGGCCATCTAATAAAGGCACTTCGTCTTCGATAATTCTATTGCCATCGGTAAAATCTTGCGCGGTAGAAGTCGCCACAAATGCACCGAGATCGATGTTGCTCAAGCATTCCGTCAGCAGTTGTTCACCACTCATGTTGCCTTGTTTGACGGTTGGATGCAAGTGCTCTAGCTGCCAAATGCGATAAAATTCTGAATTAACAAACAGCGCTTCATTGGTATGGCAGTCCATTACAAAAATGCCCGTTGGCGGCAAGTTGTTGATCGCGCGCAGCAGGGCCTCGCTTCGGCGCAGCTTTTCTTTGGCCCGATTGCGCTCTGTAATATCGACTAGCACACTCAAGAAATTGCCTGAGCAGATGTTTCCATCGCAGTCAGATATCGTAGAGAGCAGGGTGTCCATGCGATCGCCGTTCTTTTTCAGCCCACATTCCGCCCTTTGAAGTGTCACACTCAGGTATTAATGATAGAGCCCTGTTTTGGAAAGACTTTCATGGCTTAGCAGTTCAAATGAACTAAGTCATAAAAATTCTCAATTAAGGTTAACTATTGAGAACCATGC
>JBGTIK010000182.1:0-12590 GCA_041745715.1 Phormidesmis sp. | reverse complement strand
ACCGAGTCGTATTCAGCGACTGGCTTAAGGTTGCTATGAATTTCATCACTTCCATCACTACCAACCTCCGCCAAACTAGCCGTGCTAGTACCGTCTGTATTCGTGAGGTAGTCCGTTTCTTCTTCGGTGCTGCGCTTGCCTGCGGCCCAGAGTAATAGGCCCAGACCGGCTAACGGCAGTAGCAGCCACCACCAACGGCCTTTGTCAGTGAACGAATCTGTCGCACCGCTAGCATCGGGAACGCCCGCACCTGCGGGCACACTACCGTCAGACGCATTACCCAATGCCTCATCGGTAACGTTGCCTGCACCATTCTCGGACGAATTGCTTGAAGGATTGCCAGCCGTGTCTGTTCCTACAGGGGTGCTACCAGCGGTTCCGGCGGAATTATTCGTAGCGGCAGCAATCACCCCATCCCCAGTCAAGTTGGCATCGTTGAGGGCGGCTTGCCCAGGATTACCCGTCGCGTAGCCCAAAAAGGCTTGAACACTCTCTGGAGCGCCGCCTACATAGACAAATGAGTAGGGCTGAGAAAACGGATAGCGCTGGTCTGTCGGGGGAGTTTGGTGGAGCGCGATCGCTTTCAGTTCGCTTTCACCCTCCGCTTCACCGATTAGGGCGTAGCTAATTCCATCTTTGCCCAATGCTTCAGTCAATGCTTCAGTAGACTCTGTCGGTAACTGAGTGGCATTGTCACTGGTTTGAAAAGGCGCTGTTTTAAACACGGGATAAGACTGTAGCGATTGACGCGTTTCGCTGGTTAGGGCTCTGTCAATCACTCGAATAGGCCCAGCAGCGCCGCCGACTTTGGCCCAATCCTTAATTTCGCCTCGAAAGATTTGGGCAAATTGACTGCCGGTTAGACTTTGGGCAAAAGGATTCGCGTTGTTGACAATGATCGCAATTTTCTCGCGACGCACGGGCACCGCAATCAGTCCTTTGGCTTTTTCTGCATCGGTTAAAGGTCGGCTGATAGCGGCGAGATCAGCGTTGTCATTGAGGACGTCTTGGAGGGCAGCATCAACGCTTTTGGTTTGGATGTCTACGTTGCTACCGGCATAAGCGCCTTCAAATCCTTTTTGCAGAAGAGCGCTGATAGTATTCATATTGTCAGAACTACTGCTGATTCGGATTTTTGTGCCTTTGGGCACCGAATCAGGAACTGCAAAGTTCGGTGTGGCTTGAGCGATCGCCGCGAACTCTGCCGCCAATTCTGTAGGAAACGCTAGGTCAACCGCCTTGGCAGCAGCCGGAATGCGCAACTGAGCTGGCAGAACAGAGGCCATCAGAGCGGCGATGGTAATAGCTGAAGCCGTTTTGCAATTAACCATGGTTGAATTAACACCTCATCAAAATAGGCAAACGTAAATAAGATTGAGAGAAGGATCTAGATACTTGCACAGCCAATGTATGGAAATGATCGCGGCTACGCTTTCCAAAATAAACAAGCCTGTCCCTTTTAGATATGAATATCTGTATCAATATCTAGAATCAATATCCGTATAGACTACCGATACCACGTATCAATAAAGCTTGCTAAGTCGGATACATTTTACCTCACGCTATTTTCCATAGAGCGATAGTGTTCTAAGATGGCCAAGACTCGCGGCTTGATTCTGCTTGCCTACATCCGCTTGCATACAGGCTTCAAAGCTGATTCGGCGCTGATTCGATTCTGAGGGTGACAGCCAATGGTTTCAGATTTATCATCTCCACAAAATCAAAGTCAAAATGGTCAACCGCCGAATGGGATTGACTTTGATAACTTCATTCTAGAAATAGAGCCCGACCCCTCGGAAGACACCGAAGACGCCGTTCAGACGAAGCCAGAGAGCAATCCAAATTTACAGGTGCAATTTAAAAGTGAGCGCGGTCGGCTGCTGCTGCTGCTGCCACCAGCGCCTGAAAAAAGCCGTAATCCAGTGCACTGGGAAGATCTGCGCCAGCAGCTCAAGCAGCGGTTGAGCAGCGGTGAGCGGTTTCTTCAGCCGCATACGCCAGTTCATTTGATTGCGCGCGATCGCCTCCTCGACAGCCAGCAGGTGCAAGAAATAGACGCGCTGCTCAGCGAAGCTCAACTGCCCTTAAAACGGATCTATACCAGCCGCCGCCAGAGTGCAGTTGCCGCCGCCACCGCCGGATACTCTGTAGAGCAGCAAACCACATTGGGCCATCTCGGCCAGGGCCAAGAAGCCTCTAGGCAGGCGATGGATGAGCCTTTGTATCTGCAAACGACCCTGCGATCAGGGGTTGAAGTTAGACACAGAGGCACCGTGATTGTGCTAGGCGATGTCAATCCCGGCAGTTCAGTGGTCGCTGAAGGCGATATTTTTATTTGGGGCAGGTTGCGCGGCGTCGTCCATGCGGGCGCGGCAGGCAACCCCCAATGTCGTATCATGGCGCTGCACATGCAGCCAACCCAGCTGCGAATTGCCGATCAAGTGGCCCGTTCGCCAGAAGATCCCCCCGCGCAGTACCAGCCTGAGGTAGCCTATATTGGCCCGGACGGTATTCGCATTGCGATCGCTGCCGACTTTGCCCTAGCCGATTTGACTACCCCAGAAACCACATGAGCCGCATTATCGTGATGACCTCCGGCAAGGGAGGCGTTGGTAAAACTACCTGCACTGCCAATTTAGGCATGGCCTTAGCCAAAGCCGGACAGCGCGTCGCTGTCGTCGATGCTGACTTTGGCCTACGCAACTTAGACCTGCTGCTAGGTCTTGAAAATCGCATCGTTTACACCGCTCTAGACGTTTTGGCCGGTGAGTGCCGCCTTGATCAAGCCCTCGTCAAAGACAAAAGGCAGCCTAACTTAGCGCTGCTGCCCGCCGCTCAAAATCGCTCCAAAGAAGCCATCAAGCCCGAACAAATGAAGCGGCTAATAAAAGCCCTAACAAAGGTGTATAACTTTATTTTAATTGACAGTCCAGCGGGCATTGAAATGGGATTTCGCAACTCAATCGCCGCCGCTCGCGAAGCGATTATCGTCACCACCCCCGAAATCTCAGCAGTGCGAGATGCTGATAGAGTCATTGGGCTATTAGAAGCCAACGATATCAAAGCCGTGCGGCTTGTGATTAATCGCTTGCGACCAGCGATGGTCGCCGCCGAGCAAATGATGTCGGTCAAAGATGTTCAAGGCATTTTATCAATTCCTTTATTAGGCGTGATTCCCGATGACGAGCAGGTAATCGTCTCAACGAATAAAGGAGAACCGCTCGTGCTAGATGAGCACCTATCGCCAGCAGGCACCGCCTTTATTAACCTGTCTCAGCGATTGCAAGGCGAAAAAGTACCGCTCATGGACTTAAGCATTCAAAAAGAAAGCTTTTTTACCCGACTCAAGCGGCTGTTTGGAGCGTAAGCATCTCATTTTGTGGAAAACTAAACGGGCCAAACCACTCAAGGGCAAACGGGGCTTAGCGCTCAAATAGCGACATCACGGTGACTAACCATATGGCAATTCCTATCATCAGCGACCTCCTTGAGCGGCTTTTCGGATCCGGTGAAGATCCTCACAGCCGCGATGACGTCAAACGGCGACTACAAATTGTGCTTGCCCACGACCGTTTAGCGCTCGATCCACAAACGCTGGAAATGATGCGTCAAGAGATTATTGCGGTCGTCTCTCGCTATGTAGAGATTGACTTTGACGCACTGGAGTTTTCACTAGCGACCGATCAGCGGGTAACAGCGCTCACAGCCAACTTGCCCATCAAGCGAATTCGCCCTTTGGGCCGAGGCCCTGATCAGCCAATCCATGCTGATGATGAGGTCAAGCGAATCGAGCTAGCCTCCCCGGCAGAAGCGTCTGCTTTGGATGCCAAAGACGCTGAAGCAGCCCTACGCAAATTTGAAGAAAACTGTCGGAACGAGCCCGAACTTATCCATTCACCGCTAGATATTGACCGCTCTGATCTAACTGATGACGCGGGTGATGCACCTGAGCCGCCTTAGGAGATTGAAACATCTGAAGAAGAAAGCAATCTATTCGATCAAGCTGAGAGCATCAATGGCAGTGAGCCAGTAGCTGAAAACGATAGAGCTGAAAACGATAGAGCTGACAATGATGCAGCTGATGTTCCAGATATGTCAATTCCGGACACAACGGCCCCAGTAATCAGTCGAGCTAAAAAAAGTTCAAAATAGTGTCCGTAGCAAAATAGTGTCCGTAGCAGAAGTAATCGGAATTGACCTGGGTGGCACGGCAATTAAGCTAGGGCGCTTTGCTCGCAGCGGCCAGTGTTTACACTCCCTGACGGTACCTACGCCGCAGCCTCAGTTTCCAGAGACGGTTTTACCGGTATTGAGCTGCGCGATCACACGGCTCGATCCCACTTCTCAAGCTTTGGCAATTGGCATTGGTACGCCTGGGCCTGCGGATATTACGGGCCGAATCGCCCGCATTGCTATCAACCTTCCGGGCTGGACAGATATTGCGGTTGCTGATTGGCTAGAGCCTCAGGTCAATCGACCGGTGGTAGTGGCCAATGATGCAAACTGTGCAGGGGTGGGAGAAGCATGGCTAGGTGCAGGTAAATCCTTTAAAGATATGATTATGCTGACCTTGGGCACGGGCTGCGGCGGCTCTATTATTCTGGGCGGTGAGCTATTTGTGGGTCATGATGGGGCAGCTGGGGAGCTGGGTCTAGTGACGCTCAATCCAGAAGGGCCTGATTGCCACAGTGGTAATCGCGGCTCACTAGAGCAATACGCCTCTATCGGCGCGATTCGGCGGCGCTTTGGCATGGAGCCGGAAATGATGGCTCGGTTAGCTGAAGGTGGCGATCTAGAGGCGATCGCCCACTGGCAAGCCTACGGACGCACACTCGGCGCGGGTCTTACTAGCGCCATTTATATTCTCACGCCCGAAGTCGTCATTCTGGGCGGCGGTATCAGCGCTAGTGCCCATTTATTTATTCCCGCTGTTCTCAGCGAAGTGCAGCGGCGAGTTCATCCTAGCTCTCGCAAACAGCTCAAAATTGTCAAAGCGGCCCTTGGCAACCAAGCTGGCATGGTAGGAGCCGCTAAACTAGCTTGGCAACAGGTCGCTAGCCAACAAATTGCCTAAATCAGCAATCAATCAATTGCCCATCAGCCGTCAATCAAAAAGCAGGTTTGGCGAGTCGTCCATCGTTCTCGCTTGTTTCTGCTGATACAGCGATTTATCAAGACATCGCTTATACTTTTGTTAATGATCATTAAGGAAGGTACTCAGAAGCTATCATGAATAGTCAGGCACAAAGCGAAAACCCTAATGTAGAAACTGCTTTAGAAAGCAAAACATTTGGGGTAAATCCAACGCAATACTATCGCCCTGAACCTCGTTTAGGTTTCACACCTTACGCTGAGCTGTGGAATGGTCGCTTAGCGATGGTCGGTCTTATCGTGGCGCTAGCGTTTGAATTGCTTTCCAAATATGCCTTTTAGGTTAGATTCTTCGGCAAGGTCTTTGTGAGATTCCTGCGAAACGATTAGGCGTTTACCTGTTGGAGCGCCATTTTCAGCCTACCGTTTGCTAAATTACCTAAGCTATTTAGGGCATCAAGCAAATGGTAGGCTTTGCTATGTTTTTGTACCACTGCTAGAGTTAACCTACTCACCTCAGCCTACTCAGTTTCAAGATTGGCTCGTTTTTATTGCCTTTATAGAGAGGAACCGCCCAAATCCGGAGATTTGAGCGGAGTGTGGTGTGAGGAGTGAACGGAAACTTACGTCTCCGCTTCCTTACAATTGTAAAAGACTCTTCGTGATTTGCCACGCCTCTAGGGCGATATCGCAGACAACTCTTAAGATTTGTCTACAGCTTGTCCGTAAATTCCCCAATTGCCCTTGTCTTTAGAAATACCACTACTGACTGATTCGCTTATTTTCCCATCCCTAACTGCTGGGCTTTTTGATAGACCTTACCTTCTGTAAGCAAAGAAGGCGCGATCACAATTTCAACCTGCTGCATTTCTTTGATATCTTTCGCACCCAAGGTGCCCATGCTGGTTTTGAGTGCGCCTAGAAGATTGTGGGTGCCATCGTCTAGCTGAGCTGGGCCGCGTAAAATTTGCTCTAGCGTACCGGTCGTACCAACTTGAATACGAGTTCCCCTGGGCAGCACGGGGCTAGGTGTCGCCATTCCCCAATGAAACCCACGGCCTGGGGCTTCTTTCGCCCGAGCAAAGGGTGAGCCAATCATGACACCATCTGCACCAGAAGCGATGCATTTACAGATGTCGCCGCCTGTGACCAAGCCGCCGTCGGCAATAATCGGGATGTAGGTGCCGGATTCTTTTTGAAAGTCATCTCTAGCAGCAGCACAATCGGCTACTGCTGTAGCCTGCGGAATCCCAACGCCTAATACCCCGCGCGAGGTACAGGCCGCGCCTGGGCCAATGCCCACCAGTACACCCGCTGCGCCTGCTTTCATTAGCTTGAGGGTCACATCATAGGTAACGCAGTTTCCTAGTAGCACTGGAACCGGCATTTCCTGGCAAAACTGGGCGAGATCGAGCGGGGTAATCGAAGCGGGCGAAAGATGGTCGGTGGAGACTACGGTGGCCTGTATGAAGATCAAGTCGGCACCGGCTTCGGCAACTGTTTGGCCAAATTTTACGGCACCTGCCGGGGTTAGGCTAACGGCCGCGATCGCCCCTTTGGCCTTAATTTCACCAATGCGTTTGATAATCAGCTCTGGCAAAATCGGCTGAGCGTATAGCTCTTGCATTAGCGTCACAAACTCAGTTTTGCCGACTGAGGCAATTCGATCTAACACCGGGTTTGGATCTTCATAGCGCGTCTGAATGCCTTCCAAATTAAGCACGCCAAGCGCACCCAGAGCCGAGAGTTCGACCGCCATTGTGACATCGACAACCCCATCCATTGCACTGGCAATAATGGGGATTTCTCGGGTGATGCCTCCGATCTGCCAGTGAGTATCTGCAATTTGTGGATCGAGCGTTCTCGATCCAGGAACCAAGGCAATTTCATCGATTCCGTAAGCGCGTCTGGCAGTTTTGCCACGACCAATTTGAATGTCCACGTCCGTATTTATTCCCAAGGAAGCATCTAGCTAGCCTAGCAAAGAAAGAAATCGAATGCGTATTCGGTTTTGAAGCTATTGGTAGCAGGCGGTGAAACTAGTAAGATGCTTAGGTGTTCTTAATTACCAGCATTAGCTCATGGTGAATATTTCATCGCTTAAGTTTTTTAAGAACCTCAGGGCTACTAATCGACAGTTTGCGGTAATCGGCTTAGGTCGCTTTGGCCGGGCGGTATGCCTGACGCTGCATGGCATGGGCTATGAGGTAATGGGAATAGATTCTAACGAAAATCGGGTGGCACAGGTTTTAACCGATCAGATTGCGGCTCATGCTATTCAGCTCGATTCCACTCAGCCATCAGCGCTCATAGAAGCGGGTATTCCTGACTTTGATACGGTGATTATTGCCATTGGCAACTATGTACAAGAAAGCATTATTACCACGCTCAATGTCAAAGAATCCGGTGTCGCTAACGTGGTGGCAAAAGCCTCTTCTGAAATTCATGGCAAGCTGCTGATGCGAGTTGGGGCCGATCATGTGGTTTTTCCAGAGCATGAAATGGGCTGTGAATTGGCAAGGTCGCTCACTCGCCCCGGCATTTTAGACCGCTTTGAGCTCGATCCTGACCACAGCATTGTCGAAGTTCTCGTGCCGCAGTCCTTTAACGGCAAGACCATTATGGAGGTCGATCTCCGCAATCGCTACGGCTTGACCCTGATGGCGATTAGCAAAGAAGATGCTAAAGAAGATGACCACAATAAATTTATCATTAACCCTAGCCCGGTCACGCGGCTTAAAAGCGGCACGATGATGGTCGTGATTGGCGACAACAAAGGCATCGATAAATTACCTGTGTAGTACCTGTATAGGTGGGTTGTAGGTAAATGAAAATAATTGGACTGATGAGCGGCACCTCAGTCGATGGCATTGACGCGGCCCTGATTGAAGTGAGCGGGCATGGCTATGCGCTGACGGTCAAGCTGATCAAAGGCATAACCTATCCCTATCCAGACGAGGTGCGATCGCGCATTCTTGCTCTCTGTGACCACGAGCCGGTTACCCTGAGCGATCTGGCGGATTTAGACGACGCCATTGCCCATCAATTCGTCCAAGCCATCCAAGCTTTAGAAATTGACCTAGATAGCGTCGATCTGATCGGCTCACATGGCCAAACCCTTCACCATCGGCCACCTCAAGCCCATCGTCTGGGTCACACACTGGGGTACACACTACAGCTAGGACGTGGCGATTTGATTGCCCATGCCACTCGGCGGATCACCATCAGCAACTTTCGAGTCGCCGATATCGCCCTCGGCGGACAAGGCGCACCCCTAGTGCCGATGATTGACGCCTGCTTGCTGAGCCAGCGCGATCGCGATCTGGCCGTTCAAAACGTTGGCGGCATCGGCAATGTCACCTATCTCCCGCCCTGGCCCAGAGATCCTAGCGATCAGCTGACGCCCCCTGAAGGCATTAAAGGCTGGGACACTGGCCCCGGTAACGCCCTGATCGATTGGGCCGTAAGCCAACTCTCTCAAGGGCAGAAAACCTACGACCACAGCGGACACTGGGCAGCGCAGGGCACACCGGATCAGGCGTTAATTGAGCATTGGCTACAGCATCCCTTTTTCCAAGCGGATCCGCCAAAATCAACCGGTCGAGAGCTATTTGGCGCGAACTACGCCGAGCGCTGCTGGCAAGATGCCGAGGCACATGGCCTCAGCAACGCCGACTTACTCGCAACTTTGACCGATTTTACAGCCGCCACGATTGAACTGAGCTACCGTCAGTTTTTGCCCCACATACCGAGCGAAGTGCTCATCGGCGGCGGCGGTAGCCACAACCAGTACTTTATGCAGCGGCTTCAGCAAAGGCTTCCTAGCGCAAAGGTGCTCTCCACTAACCAAAGGCAGCTCAACGCTGACTATAAAGAAGCGATCGCCTTTGCGATGCTGGCCTATTGGCGGTGGCACCGGATTCCCAGCAACTTGCCCAGCGTCACCGGCGCGGCGCGGCCTTGCCTATTAGGCGAAATCTGGATGCCTTAACGCTATAGATTGCTGAATGGGCACTCTATAGTACTGCTCATATAAGGATGGCGCTGTGTCTCACAGCTTTTTACTAGACTCAGGTCGATGGACATTGCAGGGTACTTGGCTGACAAGAGATGATCTGCCCGCTGTGGTCAAAGGCAAGCTGTTGGTGGCTTGGAAACAAGATAACTGCTTTGTCATGGCCACCAAGCTGATGTTTCCTGAAGACGAACAAGCCGATGATATTGTGATTCAGTCGCGAGGCCGAATGACCACCCAAGAGCGGCAATATACCTTTGTCGTGCAACACAGCGTGCTAGGACAAGTCGAGGGCGAAGGCTGGATTGCCCCAGAATCAATTGTGCAGCGTTATTGGGGGGTAAATGACAAGCAGCGCCACACCGGCTTTGAAACCCTGCGTCAAATCAGTGCTGATCGCTATCACTTTTCAGGCGGGGTGATGGCAGGGCACTACTTGACTAGCACAATTGAAGCTGAGCTAGTGCGCCAATAAAGCCAGCGTTATTGAGCCCGACTGCCCCAATTTCCCCATTGCTGACCGCTTTACCCACTATTCGCCCACCCACTCTCTGTGCCAGATCCTAATATCGGTCGTAAAATTGCTAATCGGTATGAGCTAATAGAGTCCGTTGGTCGGGGCTCTATGGGAAAAGTCTATCTGGCTGGAGATTCGCTACTAGGTGGGGTACCGGTAGCGGTTAAGTTTTTATCGCAAACGCTGCTGAATGAAGACATGCGATCGCGTTTCTTTCGCGAAGCCATGACCTGCGCTCAGCTCGGCCAGGAAAGTATGCACATCGTGCGCGTGACCGACTACGGCGTGGAAGAAGACGTACCCTTCTATGTCATGGAATATCTCAAAGGCGCGAATATAGGCACCTTAGTGCAAAAGCAGCCCTTACCTGTGCCTCGCTTTTTGGGCTTAGTTCGGCAAATTTTACTGGGACTGAGAACGGCGCACTATGGCATTTTGCTCGAAGGTAAACGGGTGCCGATTATCCATCGAGATATCAAACCCAGCAATATTTTAGTCATCTCAGATCCCTCAATTGGAGATCTGGTCAAAATTTTAGATTTTGGTATTGCTAAGCTGATGCAGGCAGGCAGCGAACAAACCGCTACTTTCATGGGCACGCTGGCTTACGCTTCTCCCGAACAAATGGAAGGACGCGATTTGGATAGTCGCTCAGACATTTACAGCTTGGGCGTGATGATGTATCAAATGCTCTCTGGAAAGCTACCCGTAAAACCCGCTAACAACACCTTTGGAAGCTGGTACAAAGTCCACCGGCTAGCTGTGCCAAAGTCTTTTACTGAATTTGAACCAGAAGTGAAAGTACCTAAAGCCCTAGAAGAAATTGTGATGGCTTGTCTCGCTAAGCAGCGAGAGCATAGACCCAACACAATTGAGCAAATAATAGAAGCGATCGCACCTTTAGAAAACCGCTTTGGTTCCAGTTTTTAAATTTCCCAGCGGATCAACACCACGCTCTCTAAGCTACCCATACCAAAACCCAAAAACAGCGCTCAGGTGGCCCCATCCGAAGGCAGTCATAACATCGACGAGCAGGCGGCGGCAAAAAAGGCTGAACTTAAACCCTTAATAGCCCCCATAAAGCCGCCGTTAGAACCGCCTTGCGGTGAGGGGCTGGCGGACGAACTTCCTTTAGAGCCACTCTCGGAGATGCCTCTTGTGGAGATGCCTCTTGTGGAGCCGCCGTTAGAGCCGCTCTGCGAAGAAACCGCTTTGAAATCCCCTTCAGACATTGCTGCTGTGTCTGCTGAAGACGAATTTTACTTACAGCAGCAGTGGCCATCAGCCATGCCGATTGCTCAAATCGTTTTTCCTCAGCTACTACAGCAAGCCGATCAGCAGCAGCCAACGCTGTGGGCAATGATGCCCACCGATGAAATCCGCAAGCGCATGGGCAATACGCGCTATAACAATTTTATATGTACGATGGCTCCTCATCCAATGGTGCTTTGGCTCACCGCCTTCTACCACAAGCTAGAAGGGCCACGCTGGCTGCCTTGCTATTTGGATCTTAAAGAAGCGGGTTCGCAGCAGATGCTGGGGACATTGGCGGAAGCCCAGCAGTATCGCATTTTGTTTTTCGCTAAAGAATCCCCTCATGATTGCATCTATGTTCGTTCACTGAACGTGGCGGCAAGTCAGCGTAAGCTCTTTCAACAATGGGTCACGATGGCCCGCAATTTTCCGTCCATTGGCAGCTCTCAGGAAAGTAAGACGCTGCTCAAACAGGAATTAGAAAATCAGCTCAAGCCTAGGATTTTGATGAACCTGGAAGCTATTCATAAAGACTCGATGTCCGGTATAGAGGCTTCTGTAGGGTTTTAGCTAGCGTTTCTTGCTCGGTTTTTTGGGCCGCTCTTTCTAGTCGCTCTTTCTGGCGGCTATTTTTGGCGAGGGAAATGAATTACAGGGTGCCAGGAAGCTCTCAACAGTGCACTGGTAAAGCTCGGTACGCTCAGCTTGAACAAGCCGCTATTTTTGCCGGGGCACACTGCGATCGCACTGATATCATGTGTTTCTCCCGATCTCAATACTTCTTCTAGCGGGTTGCCGGTGCGAATTTCGGTCAGCACCTCCGTTTTGATCTCTGTGCCAAAGCCTTCAAGCTCCTTTTTTGCCTGATCTAGCGCTTGCTGAGCGAATTCAGGCTTGTTAGTCGCAAACCGAGAGCCGTCATCAATCACCCAACAGAGTAAGCAAGTTGCGAGCGCACAATCGGGATTTTCCTGAATTTTTGCTTTGATATCAGCCAATATTTTCTTAGCGCTATCGCTGCCATCGTAGGGCACTAGCAGATAGTCAAACATATGCTGGCAGCGCTGCGCCAACTCAGCCATGCGGTAGGTTGCCATGAGCTGTGGCCGCAGCACCAGCATCGGCACATTTAATTTGTTTACGATTTCCATTGTGGTGCTACCAAAAACCCGCTCGTTAAGCGCAGAGCGAGTAGCCATACCTGAAAAAATGATGTCAGGCTGATGCTTCTTAACGGCTCTGATAATGTTGTCAGTGCTGCGTCCAGAAGCAATGTTAATTTCGACCGTCACCCCAGCCGGGACATTGGTTTCGGCGACTGCCAGCATTTGGCGGGCGGCGTTGATTTTATCTTCATCTGCACAGGGAATTTCACGCGAGATCATCAGCGGCACACTGTGGAAAAACACAATATGCTCTAGTCCGCCTTTAGCCAAATCCGGCACAAAATGGGCCAAGCGCTGAAGACTATCAGAAAAATCAGTACAGATGAGCGCACGCTTAAACATCAAATCGCACCAAATAAACTGCCGGGATGACATCTTTCAACAGTATCATTTCTTTAAAAAATAAGGTTCAAGCCGACATTCCGCACTTCCAATTGGCACATTGGGTATTTAAACGAAGCAATAAGAATCACAGCCATTTTTTCTAGCATGGTTCTCAATAGTTAACCTTAATTGAGAATTTTTATGACTTAGTTCATTTGAACTG
>JBGTIK010000181.1:0-4960 GCA_041745715.1 Phormidesmis sp. | reverse complement strand
ATGGTTCTCAATAGTTAACCTTAATTGAGAATTTTTATGACTTAGTTCATTTGAACTGCTAAGCCATGAAAGTCTTTCCAAAACAGGGCTCTATCATTAATACCTGAGTGTGACACTTCAAAGGGCGGAATGTGGGTTTACGGCTATGACTTGCAGATTCAAGCTGTGAAGGGTGGTCGCGTCTCAATCAAGGCTTTGAATGAAGTTGGTTGAGCGCGGTCTAACAACCCTGGCGAAGCGGACAGTATTTAGTTCTCGGTTGTGATGCAAATGTTGTTTGCCGCCGTTGACCAGAAACGTTATGCCGCTTAGGAAGTATTCCTTTTACAAACTATCAACCCAGCTCGATCTAAAAATCACGAAACGTGATTTCCCTCCCAGCAGTTAATTGCAATCGCGTCTCTCATGACACTACCCCCAAAGCGCGATCTCACCCCAGCCCCAATTCCTCCGCTGCGATCGCAACAGGCAAAGAATGGCTACAAGAAGAATACGATCACTGAACTGTGGCGTTAATTGCTGCGAAGGAAGCTGCGCCATAATGAGACTAACGCTGACTATGTAGTGCATCAGTCAGTGAGTTATTGGCACAAAAACAGTCGCTTGGCGGCGCGGGTAAAGGCCACATAGTAGAGCTGGTTGCGTTCGGTGACTTTGCGGTTCAGCATGAGGTTGGGCACATCGACAAATACATCCTGAAAGGTGGAGCCCTGGCTCTTGTGCACGGTTAGGCTGTAGGCGTAGCTAACGTCGTGAAAGAGCTGTTTGTAATCCCAAAAAGCCATCCACTGTTTTTTTCCTGAATAGTCTGTCAGCAGGGCTTGAAAGCGCTGTTGTTCGTCTTCGTGCAGCACTCTGAGCTTGCGTTCTTGGTGATCTTCAGTAACAATTTCTAGCTCCCACACCTGCCAGCCTTCAAAGCGCACTAGGTAAGCTGCCATCACCAAGCATTCTTCCGACGTTTGCAAGAGAACGCGCTCTTTGCCTAGGCAGACGTTTTTGGCAATCAGGCGCTCACCGGAGACAAATCGGGCGGCTTTGTCTCCATAGATGGCGGTGCGAATTTTGTGGTTGAAATAGTTGACGCGGGCATTGGTATAAGCGAGTACGCGCACTTGATCGGGGTCTTTTTCGTAGGCTGAGCTAGTGAAGGCGCGCAGCATTAGCTTTTCCCAGTGAGGCTGAGGAAGCGTGAAGATGCCTTCGGTGTTGGTGGCGTTGCGATCGCTCTGCGCTCTCGGCATGGTCGGTCTATCTAAGTTTGTGCGCACTTCTTCAGCGAGCAGACCAATTGCGCCGCCGTAGCGAATTACTTCGGTGAGATCGCGGCGATGAATAATCGCCTCAAAGCAGGGGGCTTCGGCTTCGCCAACAGGCGGCAGCTGCGCCGAATCACCGACGAATAAAAGCTGTGTGCGCTGCGTAAAGCTAGAGACTTCTTTGACGAGCAAGTCCCACATTTCTTGATTAATCATAGAGCATTCATCTACCACGATCAGGTCATATTCGGTGGTGAGCTTGGGGCGATCGCGATCCGGCTCAAACTTCTGCCCGCCAGTTTCTTTATCGATTACAGGCTTTAAACCGAGTAGTTTGCAGCAGGTCATACAATCGACCTCACAGCCCCAGCGATAGGCCATTGCCTGCAATACCTTGGTCGCTTTGTTGCTCAATGCCGTCAGAGCAATGGGCCGACTGTCGCGCTGCTGCTGAAGCCGAGTAATGAGGGCCTGCAATAAGGTGGTTTTGCCCGTACCTGCGTAGCCCGTGAGCAAATATATTTTCTCGTTGCTTTGGACAAAATCTTCGAGCGCCTGCAAGGCTTCCCACTGCTGCTGACTTAGCTCAATGCCGGGCAGCACCTCCGGGATGGCCTCTACACTGGCTGAATTTGAGGCGCTGCTAGCATTAGGCATGAGCAATGGCATGAGCAATAAAGCGGTCAGAAGCGGGTCAGAAGCGGCGGTTTTCTTATTATGCCTTAATCTTTGGCTACTCAAAATCATCACATTCTCAGACGGCGGCCCTCAAAATCGCTAAAATCCTATAGTTGCTTTAAGGAACTAGCGCTTTTTCCATGATCTATTTACCGTTAGCTGCGCGGGTTTGCTTGGCGCTGATTTTTTTGAATGCAGGAGTGAATCATCTGCTCGGCTTTGCAGGCTTTGTCCCGATGATTGCCAGTAAAGGGCTCCCGGTGCCGGAGCTGTTGGCGGTTGGCGCGATCGCATTTCTCCTGCTCGGCTCTGTATCGCTTTTACTCGGATTCAAAACTCAAGTAGGCGCAATTTTACTCATTTTATTTCTGATTCCAACAACATTAGCCTTTCATCCGATCCCCTCTGATCTGGGCAACTTTCTCAAAAATTTAGCGCTCATTGGTGGGCTCTTAATGACGATTGCAAACGGTCCTGGGCTGATTAGCTTAGATAGCCGACAGTGAGAAGTCATTGAGATGCGTCAGCCCAAACCTGAGTTGTGTCTGTGCGGTAGTCAAAAGCCCTTTAGGCGGTGTTGTGATCCTTATTTGGCAGGTGAGGCGCTGGCCCCGACAGCTGAGGCATTAATGCGATCGCGCTACAGCGCCTTTTGTCAAAGCAACTTTGACTACTTAGTGGCCACTCGTAAATTCAGCCTCGAATCACCGACGGCTCAAGCAGAGGAGCGAGAAGCACTAGCTAGAACGGCCAAAAACATCCGCTGGATGAATTTGACTGTCGTGGCGACGCAGAAGGGTAAGTCTCAGCACAAAACGGGCGTCGTGGAATTTGTGGCAGTTTATCAGGCGGTGTCTCAGCCAGTGCCTCAGGCGGTATTACCGATAGCAGCTCAGTTACCCCAGCGGGAAGAGGTAACGAATGGCTGGCAGCAACTGCATGAGCGATCACGCTTTATTAAAGAGCAAGGTCAGTGGCTGTACACCACAGGCGATCTTTTGCCGCCGTATCAACCCCAGCGGAAGCAGCCTTGCTGGTGCGGTAGTGAACAACCGTTTGGGCGATGTCACGGCACCTAAAAAAATACAGAGAAGAATCTATAGAAAAAATCTACAGAAAAAAATCACAGAAGCGATCAAGGCTCTATATTCCCATGCCGCTGAGGGTCGTGAGCAGTCGATTTAAGCTATTGGTAATTTGAGGGTGCTCTAGCTCAAACTGCTCGATTAGTTCAGGCAGTTTTTGGGTGGCTTTAGGCTGTGAGCTAGTTGTAAGCTGGCCGTCAGGAGCCTGCATTTGCTTTTCGATATCACCTATCAAAGCCAGTAGCTTTTCTTTGACGGCGGTGTCAGTAGCTTCTAGCTTGTCAATTTCTGCGTGGAGGGCGGCTAAGGACTGAGCGAGGTCTGCTTGACTCATGGTTGCTTTACTCATAATGACGGGACGAAAAGAGACTACTTTACACATCCTTTAAATATTGTAGAGCGCGATCGCTTCTCTCAGAGGCTTAGCAATTATTCAGAAAGCCGATTGCCCTATGACGTTCTCCGTCATTACAGGGAATATCAGCCGGAAGGAATACCGCCTTAAATCTGGGTGAAATCGGTTAAATTCAATACAAAACTGTGTCAAGGATTCTTGATACGGTATGCCTAGAAGGAGGGGGCGTTTTAAACTAGATTTAAGAGAAGTGGTGAGCCACTTTATTTAAGGGCGCTTTTAAGTCGCTAGTTCATCAGTCTCTGGTTCTGCTTCAGCGCAATGTCTGTAATAAATACCTTGTATAGCTTTATGCTGGAACTGGAATCTAGTTTGGCTCAACAATCTATGGTGGATATTTCTACCCAATACCCGGTGATGATCATTGGGGGGGCAGAAGATAAAGCCAATACGTGCGATATCTTGGCGGCTTTCTTTAAGAGTGCAGGTGGGGAAAATGCGACTATCGGCATCATCCCGACGGCTTCGCGAGAGCCTGCAATTGTGGGCGATCGCTACTTTCAAATATTTCAAGCCATGGGAGCGCCGCAGGTTCAAGTCCTAGACATTCGCTACCGAGAGGAGTGTGACGAAGAGCGCTGGGTAGAAGTGATTCAGGGCTGTAGCGGGATCTTTATCACGGGTGGCGATCAGCTGCGGTTACGAGATGTGATTGGCGAAACCCTGTTGATTAACGCCATTAAGGCAAAGCTCAAAAAAGGTGGCTTAGCCCTAGCGGGCACGAGTGCTGGCGCAGCGATTATGGGTGAAAAAATGATTGCTGGGGGCAGCAGTGGCGAATCCCCGAATCAAGGCTTAGTGGATTTGACTCAAGGCCTAGGTATCGTGCCTGAGCTACTGGTCGATCAGCATTTTCACAATCGCAACCGGATGGCAAGGCTGCTGAGTGCGATCGCGGCTCATCCTGAAAAGCTCGGCATTGGAATTGACGAAGACACCTGTATTGCCCTGACTTCTAGTGGCACCTTTCAGGTGCTGGGAAAAGGCACTATTACTATTATCGATCCCGGCAGTCTTACCCATACCAACTACACTGAAACCACCGAAACGTCACCCCTCAGTTTGCATAACCTCAAGGTACATGTGCTGCATCAAGGCGATCGCTATGACTACAAAAATCGAACCATTCTTTAGCTTGCCTCAACGCATCAAAAAGAAACGCATCAAAAAAAATGGAAGCGTAAATAACACCGCCATCAATATTCGAGCAAGCTGAATACCGAAGCTCGACAAGCTCTGCATCAGCTCGTCGAGTATTTCTAGAATTTTAGAGATTTTGGTTATTTCAAAGATCTCACTGAAGCATTTAACCCAAAACCTGGATATCTGTTTTAAACCGCTTTAAACAGTTCGCTAGAAAACCCAAAGTTGTACCCCAAAGTTGTACTTAGGTTATTGGCACATAGGCTAACTGCCCTCAAAACTTATGAAAATTCTCAAAACCCAAACGCTTCGCGGTCCGAACTATTGGAGCATTCGCTATACCAAGCTAATCATCGTGAGATTGGATCTAGAAGATCTCG
>JBGTIK010000180.1:0-10936 GCA_041745715.1 Phormidesmis sp. | reverse complement strand
AATCGAACTTGACTGCGTTTCTGATGAAAGTAATGTCATTAGCCTGCACCTCCAAATACTTCGATATTGTCAAAAGCGCATACGGGAGAGGCATGGCCTACGCGAATCAATTGATTGGGTTCACCCTTCCCGCAATAAGGGGTACCGTAGGTTTTTAGCGTAGCGCGAGAACCTACCTGCGAAAGGCTGTGCCAAAACTGCGGCGTTGTCGCCCGGTAGTTGGGGTTTTTGAGCACCTTCGTCAGCTTGCCCTGCTCAATTTTGCGGGCATATTCACAGCCAAACTGAAACTTATGGCGCTGATCGTCAATTGACCAAGAGCGATTAGATTCCATATATACACCGTCTTCTATCGAGCCAATCAGCGGCTCAAAGTCAGTCTCTCCCGGCTCCAAATTAATATTGGCCATTCGATCAATCGCCGGACGGTTCCAGCTACAGGCCCGCGCACAAGCCACACCGGGCACTTGCAGCCGCGACTGACTTTCTAGCCCACCCAAGCCTCGCTCCAAAACGCCAGCGCGAATCAGATACTGCCGCTGTGCCACTGCGCCGGTATCGTCAAAGCGATAGCTCGCGAGTTCGCCTGATTGAGTGGCATCAAACGTAATGTTCATCAGCGGTGAGCCGTATGCCAAGCTGCCAAAGTCTTCAGGCTGAACAAAGCTGCCGCCTGCATAGTTGCGCTCATCGCCCAAAATCCTATCTAGCTCTAGCGGGTGGCCGACACTCTCATGAATTTGCAGCATCATTTGGTCGGGAGCCAATACCAAGGTAGTTGCCGTATCTGGGCAGTCGGGCGCGCTCAGCAGTTCCACTGCCTGCTGGCCGATGCGCTCAGCTCTGTGCAAAAGTTCTGGGCCAGAGAACCGCTCCCAACCACCCTGATAGCTACGAGCCAAATAGCCGTTATCGGTACGCGACTGGGTGACGCCAGGGGCTTGGGCGATCGCCCCCAAATGACTCTCCAACAGCAGCAGCTTTTGATACACCTTAGAGCCATTACTGCTGACAAACCAGCTTTCGACTTCATGAGTACGCGCCACCGCGCGGGTGCGCACAACCGCTGCCGACACCTTCAGCTGCTGACACAGCTTATGCAAACTATCGTTGATTTCTTTAACGCCTACTGCATCTAGCGCCTGCTCGTAAGCCGAGACGTACTCGCCCACCACTGGAGGCCGCACAGCTTGAGTAAAGCGATGAATAGCCCATTGACTAACCGAAATCGCTTGCGCATAAGCGCGCTGGGCAGCGGCCTGCAAGGCGGCTGGTGTGAGCTGATTGGTTGCACTATAGCCAAACTGCCCTTGGGCCAAGACTTCGACCATCGCCCCTTGGCTGAGTCCGGACTCATTTTGCTGCGGATGGCCGTCGCGCATCGCCCGCCAGGTACTGGCTTCACGCAGCGCTCGAATGCCAATCCAATCGGCTGGAAGATTGATTTGCGCTAGCACAGCGCAGAGATACTCGGTCGTGAGCGGCTCAGAAGTGAAGTGCTCCTTAGTTAGTGGTTCGGTAACGAGATGCCTAGTGGTGAGGGACCTAATCATAAAACTCAAGGCTCAGTAGATGCTTATAGGATTGTTACTTATTTATCTGGCCGGGCGCTTTAAAGTACGTAGACTTTTTCGATTTAGGCAAATTTCATTTTCTTACATAAAAAACAAAATAAGTAAGTTTATAGATTAAAATTATGCTTTTTATATTGGTAGAAATTTATAATGAGAAAAATTTTGAAAAAAGCTACTTAAATAAAGCCAATGAATTTAGATGAACTAGATGTGAAAATTCTCGCTGCTCTCAGTGAGGACGGGCGCGTACGCTGGTCAGCGTTAGCGGATCGCTTCAAAATCTCGGCTCCTGCCATTGCCGATCGCGTCCGCCGCCTAGAAAACAGCGGCATCATTACCGGCTACAGCACTCAGGTCAATGCCAAAGCGGTGGGTCTAGGGGTGAGCGCATTTGTCTTCATCACCTTAGAGCACCCTATGCATCGGGCAGAATTCCTGAACTACGTACAGCATCAAGCACATATTCAAGCCTGTCACCACATTATTGGCGAAAGCGACTACCTGCTCAAAATCTGCTGCGCTTCAACAGCTGCTTTAGAGCGCATTCTCACCGAAGAGATTAAAGCGCTACCGGGCATTCAACAAACGCGCACAACGATTGCACTATCAAGCGTTAAGGACACTACGGCGCTACCGATTGGTTGGCCCAATTGACTGGCTCAATTGACTGGCCTAATTGACTGGCCCAATTGACCTTACTCAAATGATGCCCGCACTGATGACGGGGCGGAATTAATGCTTTTACTTACTTTGATTAAAGGAATTTTGATGGGAATAGCGATCGCCGCTCCCGTTGGCCCTATTGCCTTACTCTGCATTCGTCGCACCTTAGATCAAGGTCGCTCAATCGGTCTTATGAGCGGGCTAGGTGCTGCTACTGCCGACGGGTTTTACTGCATAGTGGCGGCGTTTGGCCTAGCGGCGCTTTCAGATCTATTGGTGAGTCAGAGTCATCTGTTACGAATTGTCGGTGGCATTTTCCTCTGTTATTTGGGTCTGACAACCATTTTTGCCTCGTCAAAACTATCTACCACTGACTTTGCTTCTCCCGCGACCACCGCGCCCGCTGGGCTGCTGGTTGCCTATGCATCTACACTTTTTCTCACCCTGACAAACCCTGCCACTATCTTTTCCTTTATGGCTATTTTTGCCGGACTCGGTATTACGCAAGCCAATTATTTGAGTTCTGTAACCCTTGTGTTTGGCGTATTTACGGGCTCAGCAAGCTGGTGGCTAGTGCTAGTGTCAGGGGTAGTTCACTTACGTAATCGGCTTACACCTCACCGACTAGATCGATTTAATCGGGTGTCAACTAAGATTTTTGGCATTCTGATTTTGGGTTTTGGCCTAGCGGCTTGGATGGTTTAAGAATTTTTTTAAGTGGATTATTGAAAAAGCGTTGGGCTGCAAAAAATGGTTTCGTTACAGCAACCGTGGCAACGATATTTGAGCGCAGCGATCGCGCTTCGAATCGCCTACGGAATCATCACTGGCACTACTTTAGCTATTCACCTTACGCCCCAAGCTCATCAGCCCTTTCGCTTCCAAGCCTTTGCTATTCAGGCCGAGCCTATTCAATCGGCTCAGGCCCAAACCCTAGATGAACTGCGGCAACAGCGTGAGCAAGTCGATCAGCAGCTCAAGGTGCATACCCAAAACGACCAGCGCTACCAAAAAGCTGAAAATCAGGTCACTCAGCAGCTCCAGTCGCTCTCTAAAAGTATTCAGGGCACCGATGCCTGGATTTCTGATAGCGAATATCAGCTCGCGAGTGCCGAGCGATCGCTCAACCAGCTCGTGGCCGACCTTGAGCGTAATCAGCAGGTGTATGAGCTTGAGCGCACCGCCGTCGTCGGGCGGCTTCAGTTCATGCAGCGGCAGCAAGGTGCCCAGGGCTGGGCACTGCTCTTACAAAGCCAAAACCTCAACGAGTTTTTAGACCGCCGCTACCGGCTCAAGCAAGTCTACGAGTCGGATCGAACCACCCTGGTTGAGCTAGACGAAAAATCAGCCGAAATTTTGGCCCAGCAAGAAGGCGTAGAGCAGCAGAAAAACTCTATTTCGATCATCCGTCAGCAGCTGCTTGCTAGCCGCCAAGATTACACTAAGCAGCTTCAGCAGCAGGCTGTAACCATGACCCGCCTGCAAGGCAACAGAGGCGCGCTGTCAGCAGCGATTACGCAGCTCGATAAAGATTCTGACAATCTCACTTCGCTGATTCTAGAACGAGTCGCAGCGAACAATGCCGCCGATTCGCAGGCGATTCGCGATGAAGTGCTGAGCTCAGCGCGGGCTTCAGGCAAAATGGTGATGCCTAGTCTGGGCCGAATTACCAGCAGATTTGGCAATCGCTTTCATCCTGTGCTGGGCTACAGCCGCTTTCATGCCGGGACAGATTTTGGAGCGGCTCACGGTAGCCCGATTGTGGCCGCAGAAACTGGCATTGTCATCATGGCGGGCTGGTATGGCGGCTACGGAAATGCCGTAATCATTAATCATGGCGGCGGCTTAACGACGCTATATGGTCATGCCAGCAGGCTCGATGTGACCGAAGGCCAAGCGGTAAAGAAAGGAGATGCGATCGCGGCTATCGGCACAACCGGGCTATCAACCGGCCCTCACCTGCATTTTGAGGTCCGCCGCAATGGTGAGCCAATCGATCCCATGAGCTTTCTGTAGCTGACTTTTGAGTCTGCAAAAGCTAGTCTATAAACTATGAAATATCAGAACTTGATAGTTTGTTTGGTCAGCTTTTTCATGGGCTCTGTGAGCGCTAGTGTCGGCTTTCCCGCCACTGCCCTAGCTGATTCACTAGATGCACCCAATCCTCCTCAAGCACCCAATAGTCGTCATATCTCTCAAGCACCGCTCAACCTCACACCCGAAGTGATTGAACAAAGCCCTGTACTTCAGCGATGGCTAGAGGCTGTGCCGAATGTACAGAGCGATATTCGCAATGACCCTAGCTTCAAGACGCGGCTGCAAGTGGGCTATAGTTCTTTTCCATCTGCGGGTGGTTCAGACGGCTTTGCGGTCGGGATCGAAGATTGGTTTGTAGGCAGATCGCCGCTGACGATTAGCGCTGACTATCAGCAAAATTTTGAGGGCGATCGCCAAGCCTACGGCGCAGATTTGCACTACTATTTGCTACCGCTCGGCGGTTATATTAACGTCGCTCCGATCATTGGCTACCGCGCCGCCAAATCTGCGAATAACGCGGCCAACAATACCGATATTAACGGCGCAAATCTCGGTGTTAGGCTGCGCTTTGTGCCGACTCGTACCGGCGCTGCCGACATCACGCTCGATCAGTCGTGGGTGGTGGGTGATAGCGAAAGTCTCAGCGTCACTCAGCTCAATTTGGGCTATGCAATCAACGATGATCTGCGCATCTCGACCGATTTAGAGTGGCAGAGCAGTGCTAGCCGGGGCGATAGTCGCGTGGGCATTAATTTAGAATGGGCGCTCTAGAATGGGCGCTAGGAGAGCTTAAACGGCATAATACATAGAACATAAAAACAGCTCAAGTAATCTGAAGTCATGGCTAAACCTACCCAAGCCCACATTTCTAAAACCATTGCTAAAAGTGAGAGCCCTTTTATCCGCGATCGCACTCTCAAGCAAACCGAATACTATATGGGTGCCAAGCTTTTAGAAGTTGGCATCAACCCCAATAAAGGCGTGATTTATCGCTGGAAAACCGTCGATCAAGGCAGCAGCGAAGAATGGACTTACAGCGCCTATTGGGGCGATTCGCGCGAAAAAATTGAGGCTGAAGAAGCCTAAAAGCTCAGGAAGGGCTGAGGCGATCGCCTCAAAACAACAACCTGGAAATAGCCTAAGAAACGCTAACGCTATTGTGGGCCTCAGCGATTTCGAGCAGCTCCTCTGTCATCGGTTGGCCGTACAGCACCATCGTGGTTGTGCTGTTGCTCTCAAAGCCAATCCGCTCGTAAAAGCGCTGCTGATGGGTTGTCATTAAATAAGTTCGCTCTACCTTATTCATATGAGGGTGAGCAATCAGCGTCTCTACCAGCCTGCGCCCCAATCCCGCCCCTTGATACTCAGGATGAATCACCACATCCCAAATCGTGGCTCGAAAAACACCGTCCGAAGTCGCCCGCGCAAAGCCAATTATTGCGTCATGATCCCAAGCGGTGACGATGGGTTTGCTGTGAGCAATAGCCTTTAACATGTCCTCAGTGCAGCGCTCTTTTGCCCAAAAGGCCGCTATTCTAAACAGCCCACATAGCTGATTTAGCTGCTCTGGACTAAACGCTTCTGTATAGCGAAACTGAATATGCCGGCTGTCCATAGGTGAAGATATCCTCATTAAAGCTTTGCACTGATTTACACTAAAGCGGTCTGTGAGTGAGTAGTCAGTAGTCAGTGATGGCCAGTAGTGACGGCCATTAGGTCACACTCTTGTCAAGGATTTAATGCAAATCTACATTAAATACTAAGCTTAGTCGCTAAATTTTTGACATGTTTTGGGCAAAAGTAGCCTTTTCATGACTTACTTACAGGGTTTAGTTCCTGATTTTGATCTTGGTAATTCCCTTTATGATCCTAAAATCGCCAGTTCGCCAGCGACTTCACCGCAAAGCGTTTACGTTTGCGATCATGGTCGGATTGAGTCTCTTGCTAGGCATAGGGTTAGGCAGCAGCCAAACTCACGCAGTAGAAGCGCAATCAGACATCCCGCCAGAAGCCTTGACACAAACTTCTGGCGATCCCTATGGCATGGTCGATCCGATTGATGACCGGCAGCTTGCAGGCTACCAAACTTATTTGAATCAGTGCGCAACCTGCCATGTGGCCCTACCAGCGGCTGTGCTGCCCACCCAAACGTGGCAAGCTCTGATCACTGAGTCAGCCCATTACGGCATTTCCCTGCCGCCGATTGCCAATTTTGACCAGCGCCTCATCCTCAATTACCTGCAAGCCTACTCACGACCCAGTCGCGATCGCCGCACGATTCCCTATCGCCTGTCAAATTCTGCCTATTTTCAAGCCCTTCACCCCCAGGTGAGCCTGCCTCAACCGCTTACGCTTAATAGCTGCGTAGGCTGTCACCTCGGCGCAACTGAGCGCAATTACAGCAGCGCAGCCGAGTAAGCATTCAGTCTCAACTTATCTCAATCTGGCTAAAGCCGTCTGAAGCGATTGCTGTAATGTAGATCTGTAGTGTAAACCGCCCGAAATACCGCCTTCCGAGAGGGCATTCTCTCCTCGTAATATTTAGATAGAATTAGCTGTAATGCCGCCTACAATTTTTTTAGGCGTGTACTGCACTCATCCTTTTCCGCCCGTCGTTTCTTTGCCATGACATGTTAAAAAGATTTTTAGGCGATCCCAACACTCGCAAACTCAAAAAATACCAGCCCGACATCAAAGAAATTAACCTGCTGGAAGAAGATATGCAGGCGCTTTCGGATGCGGCGCTGACCGCTAAGACGATTGAGTTTCGCGATCGCCTAAAAACCGGCGAAGACATCGAAGACATTTTGACTGAAGCCTTTGCCGTAGTGCGAGAAGCCAGCCAACGAGTGCTCGGAATGCGCCACTACGATGTACAGCTGCTCGGCGGCATGGTGCTTCACGACGGCCAAATCGCCGAAATGAAAACCGGTGAAGGCAAAACCCTCGTTTCTACCTTGCCTGCCTATCTCAATGCGCTCTCTGGCAAAGGCGTTCACATTGTCACCGTGAACGACTACCTTGCTCGTCGCGACGCGGAATGGATGGGACAAGTGCACCGCTTTTTGGGGCTGAGCGTGGGTCTAATTCAGCAAGGGATGAGCCCAACTGAGCGCAAAAAAAACTACGCTTGTGACATCACCTACGGCACCAACAGCGAATTTGGCTTTGACTACCTGCGCGACAACATGTCTACGCAAATGGAAGATGTGGTGCAGCGTCCGTTCAACTTTTGTGTGATTGATGAAGTTGATTCAATTTTGGTGGATGAAGCCCGGACGCCGCTGATTATTTCTGGCCAAGTAGAGCGACCGGGTGAAAAATATACCCAGGCCGCTGAAGTCGCCGCTCAGCTAGAAGCTGACGAGATAGACTACGAGGTCGATGAAAAAGCGCGTAACGTATTGCTCACCGATGAGGGCTACGAAAAAGCTGAAAACCTGCTCAAAGTCACCGATCTGTTTGATCCACAAGATCCTTGGGCTCACTACATTTTCAATGCGATTAAGGCCAAAGAGCTGTTCACCAAAGATGTGAACTACATCGTGCGCAACGGCGAAATTGTCATCGTCGATGAATTTACTGGCAGAGTCATGACCGGACGCCGCTGGAGTGATGGCCTGCACCAGGCGATTGAGGCCAAAGAGCATGTCGAAATTCAGCCCGAAACTCAGACTTTAGCTTCTATTACCTATCAAAACTTTTTCTTGCTCTATCCTAAGCTCTCTGGCATGACGGGTACGGCCAAGACAGAAGAAGCCGAGTTTGAGAAAATTTATAAGCTTGAAGTCACGATCATTACCACCAACCGGCCTTCTCAGCGCTACGACATGCCGGATGTGGTGTACAAAACTGAGAATGCAAAGTGGAGTGCGATCGCGCAAGAATGCGCCGCCATGCATGAAACCGGTCGGCCCGTCTTAGTCGGTACCACCAGCGTCGAAAAATCAGAAGTCCTCTCACTGCTGCTCAAAAATCTCAGCGTTGAGCACAACTTGCTCAATGCCAAACCCGAAAACGTGGAGCGCGAGTCAGAAATCGTCGCCCAAGCTGGTCGGCGTGGCTCTGTGACCATTGCCACTAACATGGCCGGACGCGGCACCGATATCATCCTAGGTGGTAACGCTGACTACATGGCAAGGCTCAAGGTGCGCGAGTACTTCATGCCTCGCTTGGTCAAGCCGGAAGACGACGAAAAATTTGGCGTCGCTCAAGCTGCGGGTGCGAGAAATGGTTCAGCAGCTCAAGGCTTTGGCGACAGCCATAAGAAAAAGACTTGGCGAGTCGCGCCCCAAATTTTCCCAACTGATCTGTCACCAGAGGCCAAGACCGCTCTCAAAGAAGCAGTTGCTTTTGCCGTAAAAACTTACGGTGAGCAAAGTCTTTCTGAACTCGCCGCTGAAGATAAAGTTGCCGTCGCCGCCGAAAAAGCGCCTACTGACGATCCAGTGATTCAAAAGCTGCGCGACGTTTATAACCAAATCCTCAAAGAGTATGAGGTCTTTACTTCTTCTGAGCACGATGAGGTCGTTGGCCTTGGCGGGCTGCACGTAATTGGCACCGAGCGCCATGAGTCACGCCGAGTCGATAATCAGCTCAGAGGCCGCGCTGGTCGTCAGGGCGATCCGGGTTCGACGAAGTTCTTCCTCAGTTTGGAAGATAACCTGTTGCGCATTTTTGGCGGCGATCGCGTTGCCGGACTCATGAATGCCTTTCGAGTAGAAGAAGATATGCCGATTGAGTCTGGGATGCTGACTAGGTCGCTCGAAGGCGCACAAAAGAAAGTAGAAACCTATTACTACGACATTCGCAAACAGGTATTTGAATACGACGAGGTAATGAACAACCAGCGCCGCGCCATTTACGCCGAGCGTCGCCGCGTCTTAGAAGGTCAAGAACTCAAAGAGCTGGTGATTAACTACGCAGAGCAAACGATGAATGACATCGTAGAAGCCTACGTCAACCCTGAATTGCCTTCAGAAGAGTGGGATTTAGGCAGCGTGGTGAGCAAAGTGCAAGAGTTTGTCTATCTGCTCGCCGATCTCACCCCTGAGCAGCTCGAAAACCTTTCAATGGGCGAAATTAAAACCTTTTTAGCAGAGCAAGTCCGCATCGCCTACGACCTCAAAGAAGCCCAGGTTGATCTGATTAAGCCCGGCCTCATGCGCGAAGCCGAGCGTTTCTTCATCCTTCAACAAATCGACACTCTCTGGCGCGAACATCTTCAGCAAATGGACGCCCTGCGTGAAACCGTCGGTCTACGCGGCTACGGCCAAAAAGATCCGCTGATCGAATACAAGAGTGAAGGCTACGAAGTCTTCCTCGACATGATGACCGGCATTCGCCGCAACGTCGTCTATACCCTGTTCCAATTCCAGCCCCAGGCACAGCCCGCCGTCAGACAGTCCGAAAGGGTTTAGGCTAGCTTTTTTTACTGCTTCATCACATCGAGAATAGTCGCTCCTAGCTCATGCGTTAGATTCCTGACGTTTGGGCGCTCGGTATATCTTTGCAGTATGTGCCTGCTGCCCTAGCTAATGAGGAAGAATCTTTGTGAGTGAACCTGATATTCGCTGGATGCAACGGTTTACTAACTTCGAGCGCGCCTTTTTGCTACTAGGCGCTGCTATCTCAATTGAATCGCCGTCTGTCGTCGAGCGGGCTGGACTAGTTCAGTTTTTCGAGATGGCCTTTGAACTATCATGGAAGTTGCTCAAAGACTATGAGCAGCAGGAAGGCTTTATGGCAAAAACACCGAGAGAGGTGATTAAACAGGCGTTTCAAGCTGGCTTTATCAGTCATGGACAAGATTGGATCGAGGCGCTTCAAGACCGCAATTTGACGGTACATACCTATCAAGAAGAGGTCGCGATCGCTATTGAGAAAAGCATTCGGAATCGGTATTTCCCACTCTTGCAAGCGCTGTATGAGACATTTAAGGCAAAACTGGAGGTTAATGAGTGATGCCTTACGGACTCACGCATCGTGACTTAGATCATATCAACAATGCCATTGCTCAGTTTGATGAAATCTCAGAAGTATGGCTGTTTGGCTCGCGAGCTAAAGGCAATTATCAACCAGGGTCTGATCTGGACCTAGCGCTTAAAGGTGATCGCATCACTCATACAACAGTGAATCGGCTATCAGCCTATTTGAATGAAGAAACACCGCTCCCATATTTTTTTGATATCGTTCACTACGAAACCTTGAACAACATCTCCTTAATTGAGCACATTGACCGCGTTGGCATTATGATTTTTCAAAGTTCTCAAGCATCGGCTAATCATGCCTTTCAGCTTAGTCTTGATACCGAAGCTGAAAGGCAACTCAAAAAGTAGAACGGGAGCTTACAGGCATAGTTTGCTATGGGATTTTAGCTGTATTTCACCGATAACCCTTGATGTGAACTGGGCAATCTATTTTTATCTTCACATTGTCTCTAATAAAAATTAGCAGCAGTATGCGGAAGCCCTCTAGTAAGCAGGGTAAGCGCAAGAAAGATCGTCTTAAAATATGCTAGCTAGCAGAGGCTGCTGCGAGCACATCAAGCATGTAGTCAGTGCTCATCGCCGCTCGTTTAGCCTTCTGCCTGAGTGAGCGCTGCTTCGAGGTTTCTTGATTGAGCACGCTGACGGCCAAGCGCCGTAGTAGCGCCATGTTCT
>JBGTIK010000179.1:0-18713 GCA_041745715.1 Phormidesmis sp. | reverse complement strand
TTTTGCCATGTCTAACTACATCAATACTGTCACAATTTGGGCAATGAACTGGCTCAAGAACCATTGCAAACTTCTGAATAAACGCTTTACCTATGACAACACAATCTTGGAACCCAATCAACAGGTTTGAGCCATTACCAAGGCTTCCCTACAACCTCAATCCACGGGACAATACTTGCTGGCAGCTCAGTATTCAGACGCAACGGTAGTTGTGATTTAGAGAAAGATTGAGCATAGGCAGGTGTGAGAAAAGCTGCGTAGGTTTTAGCTTCTGGTGTCAATTGTTTGATAAAAGCTAGACTCACGCCTTGAACTAACTGACGCAGGTATTTAGTTTCTTCGCCTTGGCGCTCCTTAGCAAGAGTGCTTTGATTATTCGTACTAGTTATACTTCCCGGAGCGCTAATACTCAAGTGAGTACCGCCAATGGCAGTCAAAAGATATTTTGGACTGCGTAGCTGAGTAAAAGGTCGCAGTTGATGGTTGAGTGCTGGGGTTATAGTGTCTTCGGTTCCAGCTAAAAGCAAGATAGGGATTGTTACTTGAGTTAGTCCTGTTTTGCCAAACAAGTTCCCGACAAGAGGATTAAAGGCGATCGCATTTTTCACCCGCTGATCTCGCAGTTGGAGTTTACGATCTGGTAAATCCGCTGCTGCACACTGTAACCAGTCGCCGGGAGCTTGTCCAATAGGAGTGGAACCTTTACAGAATTGCCGCAACTCCTCCAAATTCACTTCTCCTCCAGCTAATGCCAAAGTAGTATAACCGCCCAACGAGTGTCCTATGGCACTAACTTGCTGAGTATTAAGCTTCCCCTGAAGCAACCCTGGCTGCTGATTTAGCTTCGCCAGTTGATCCAGCATAAAGCTGACATCTAATGGTCGATCAATAAATTCTGTAGCTGGCAACAGTTCACCAGGATTATCTACAGATGAGACCCTAAGCGATCGCTTGATGTTACTACCCGGATGTTCTAATGCCGCGACAGTAAGACCGTGGGAAGCCAAGTGACGTGCTAAATAAGCAAAAAACTTGCGATCTGCCCCAAAGCCGTGGGAGATAACAACTAACGGGGAGCGAGAGGATGCTTCGCGCAAGCGAGAGACTAGCCTAGATGTCTCCTCTTGCTTGGGAAAATAAATGTCTACCGGAATTGTGCGGTATCTTTGCCGATCCTGAAGAAACAGGGTCTGCTGCTGCACAGTTTGAGATCCGAGAAGCGCTGGGTCAAAGGCAGATTTAAACGGAGTGTTACTATTGACGGCTAAATCGCTTTGTAGCAACGGACCAAGCGCCTGACTTTGCCAGTAACTGGGATTGAACTGGAGGGCAAGTGCTACAGCGCTACTCGCATCTAGAGTAATATTCTCCTGCGGGTAAGCTCGCAAGAAACTAACTAAACTTAATCCGTTGGCTTGCCTTGCTGCTAACGACACCGCCGCCTGGAGTTGCTCAATGCTACTATTTGGGATTGCAACTTCCAAGGAGCGAATTAACTGTTTGCCCGCCTGCGATCGCAACACATCCTCGATTAATTTGTCTGCTACGTTCGGGTCTATTTGGAGACGACGATTTAACACTTCCCGTACTTGCGACGTTAAAACAGAGGCGTATGGTTGTAAGCCACCGGACAATTCACCAGTTTTAGCAAATTGCTCCAAGTCAGAGATGGCGATCGCTTGCTCAAATGGGCCCAAGCGTAATGTCACTTGTTCCGCTGCTACAGCGGGCAATTCTCCCCAACCTAATGCCAGGGTTAAACTCCAAATTAAGCCTTGGGCGGTACGCACCCACGGTTGCCATAACGATACTGACTGCGTGGTGCTAGCAGTGCTACTGGATGCTTTACAACGATGCCCACCAAGCTTAAACTTCATATATAGTATTGCGGCAACTTTGGGTAAATATAAAAACATAACCTACTAAAACTGATTCTACTGTGTCCACAAGGAGATGCCCGTTGACTTTTTCTCCAAGCACGATGCCGTTAGGGGCGGCTTGCCTCTTAAGGATCGCTATCGATTCAGGTTTGATATCCAGCCCTGTATTGTATTAGTAGCTTTTGTAACATAATAAGTTCTCTATATTTGTAAATTCCAGCTATAATGCCTGGAAGCATTGCAGTAGCAACTTGACGACAATGCTTGATGATAGTCTGACAAACAAACTACTATTTATGGGAAACAAAACATAAAATAGTACAGACTAAGTACTTAGAGAATTTACTACATTATCATTCATATGCTTTATCCAGGCTTATCTAAACTAATATCTCAGCCAGTTGCAGGTTTAACCCTCTTGGCTTTGATAACTGCTAGTCCATTTCCTACCCAGGCTCAACTGCCAAGTTCGGTTCGCGCTCAAACACCAACTCAACCCGCACCGCTGTTGCAACCGGAAGTAGATTACATCTTAGGAGGAGGCGATCGCATCCGCATCAGTGTTTTTGAAGTGCCCGAATACAGTGGAGAGTATCAAATTCCGCCTGGTGGAGCGCTATATCTGCCGCTGATTGGCGGTGTATCTGTGCGGGGGCTAACCCAGGAACAGGCTGCTGAGACGATTTCTGCAAGATATTCTCGCTTCCTGAGACGTCCTATAATAACAGTGAGTTTGATAGCTCCCCGTCCTGTGAATGTCGTGGTTTCTGGGGAGGTAAATCGCCCTGGCTCATACTCAGTAGGGTTAGTATCAGGAGGAGGCGACAATCCTGGAGTACAATACCCAACCGTATTGGGGGCAATTACCTTGGCTGAAGGGGTGACGCTGGCGGGAGATATTCGTCAAGTTCAGTTACGCCGTCAGCAAGGATTGGGACCAGAGCAAATTATTACTCTCAATTTGACGGAATTAGTCCGGACGGGAAATCTACCTCAAGATATTACCTTGCGGGATGGAGATACAATTTTCGTCCCGACAACAACCAACATCAATTTGGCAGAAATACGCCAGTTTTCCACAACTAGCTTTGCCGGCGATCCAACCAGACCACGTACAGTTACAGTAGTAGGCGAAGTTAATCGTCCTGGCTCATATGTTGTAGTCGGAGGATCTCGCACTACAGAAGGAGATGGAGAAAGAGGTAACAACGGAGGCGGTGGCAACACAAGCAGCGGGTTACCAACAGTGACACGGGCAATTCAGCTAGCTGGCGGAATTACATCATTAGCCGATATTCGCAGTATCCAAATCCGCCGACCTACAAAAACAGGCACAGAACAAACTGTTAACGTAGATCTCTGGCAACTATTACATAATGGTGATACTAGTCAAGACACAATTGTGCAAGACGGAGATACCATTGTTATTGCTACTGCAACAGATTTAAATCCGGCAGAAGCAACTGAACTAGCTGATGCTAATTTTTCTCCAGCTACGATTCAGGTTAGTGTGGTAGGAGAAGTTAGAAACCCTGGAGTAGTAGATCTTCCACCTAATACGCCCTTAAATCAGGCACTGTTGAGTGCTGGAGGATTCAACAATAGTCGAGCTAGGAGGAGAGATGTTGAGCTAGTTCGTCTCAACCCTGATGGCACTGTTACCAAACGTTCAGTACCGATTGATTTAGCTCAAGGTATCGGTGAGCAGGATAATCCCACGCTCCGCGATAACGACATCATTGTAGTCAACCGAAATGGGATAGCGCGGGTAGGTGACACCCTGGGAACTGCATTAGCACCTGTAGGTGGACTCTTTACTATTTTTAGGTTATTCGGACTTTAGGAACTACAAACTTTTCACCTGAGTATGGTTGAACACAGAAAGTTGCTCAAGGAAAAACTCTTCTAAGGAGGGGCGGGATAAATTCAGGGCAATGATTTTGGCGTTCATCAAGCGGAGGCTGGCAAGAAAATCACTGGGTTCGCCTTGTAGTTGACCGTGCCAAGAGCCATCTTGGTCTAATTTTAGGTTGGATACCCATTCGTTGAGGGTTTCCAAGTTACCGCCCTTACCTCTGACGTGATATGTGTCAGTTGTGCCTAGTAGTTCATTTAGGGAGCCACTGCAAATTAAATTGCCTTCAGAGAGGATGGCAATGCGATCGCAGATTTGTTCCACCTCAGATAGGATATGGCTATTGAAGAAAATTGTCTTGCCTTGGTCTTGCAGCGAGAGGATAATGTTCCGCATCTGGTAACGTCCTAGCGGATCAAGACCAGACATCGGCTCATCCAAAAACACTATTTCAGGATCATTAATTAGTGCTTGGGCTAGCCCGACACGCTGGAGCATTCCCTTAGAATACTGGCGCAGCTGCTTTTTACGGGCGGTTGACTGAGATAACCCGACTAATTCCAGTAGTTGGGGAATCCGCTGGCGCTGTATAGTAGCTGGAATTTGGAATAGTCCAGCTGCCATCTGCAAGAATTCCCAGCCAGTTAAGTAGTCATAGAAATAGGCATTTTCTGGCAGATAGCCGATGCGTTGCTTCACGGCGCGATCGCCCAAGGGCCGCCCTAACAATAGTCCCCGCCCAAAGGAAGGACGGATAATTCCCAGCAGCAGCTTCAAAAGCGTAGTTTTTCCGGCTCCATTCGGTCCCAAAAGTCCAAAAGTTTCACCCTGGTAGACATTTAGCGAACAACTTTTGAGGGACACGATTTTTTGATTGAGCCAGAAGCCGGAGCGATAGACTTTTCTCAATTCCGAAATCTGCACCACTGGCGGACGCTTGAGGATATTGGGTTCATCAGGTGAGTCTGCAACAGACTTCATCTTGGTTCAAATTGCCTTATCGCAACACAAAAGTGCCATTTGAATTATCACAGAAGTTGGGGCTAGGGGCTAGGGTGCTGGATAAAAGGTGCAAGATAGGAGATAGACATCCTACAAAATCTTTAATTTCGAGCAAATCTATGAACCGCTCAAAACTTGTTGCTATTATTACCGGTGCACTTTCGATAATTTTGGCGATCGCCTATCTAATTATTGTCCAGCTGCTAGACTTCCGAGGGGAAATGCTACCAGCCCCCCAAAGCCAGTTACCGCAATCACCTGTGGCAGTCCATTTCGTCAATAACGTCTGGCCCGTAAATCAGGGTTAGCGGTGCTCCTCAGAAGATTGTCGCAAATACCAGCGATGCAACTCCTTATAGCTACGAAATGCTAGCCCTAAAAGAACCAAAGCAATTACTCCTCCTAATTGGGGAGCATTAACAGCAAAAAATACTAGCAAAACGCCTAAACCATCTTGGACAAAAACAACCCATAGGGGCAAGCCACGCCAGCGATAAAACCAGCCAGCTTGGACAAGTTGTAGCACAAAAGCAAAGAACCCTCCTATTACCCCAATTAACCACGTAGGAACTATTGTCGCCTTGGCGGCAGCTATTGCGATGATTGCTCCTACAATAGGGCTAAACAATAACTGAACAACTTGCAGCATCCGCTGACCTAACAGCTGTTTGGAAGCAAACACCTCAATTAATGACCAGCTGGTTAAGATAGCTATAATAAATGGCTGCGGAATTCGGGACAAGAGCGGAACGCTAGACCAAAGATTGTTACCATGCAACAAACCAATAACAAGCAGGGGTATAGCGATTCTCATTCCTGCCGCCGCTGAAGCAGAAAGCGCAGCTAGCAGTTCAATCATAGCCATTTGAAATCTGCGCTTGAGAGTAATTGCTTGAATCAAAAGCTGGTTAGTTAAACAAAGCTTTTATAGTTTCAATTTTACACTTTTGCTCAGTAATTACTTGGAAGAACTTGAAACCCAATAACTGAAAATTTCACATATTATCAACAACTACATTAAATGCCCAGCCGTTGATAAATCTGCTCCAGGTGTTTCAGATGTTGCTGCGGATCAAAGCAAGCCTCAATTTCTTCAGGAGACAGGAGTTGAGTAACACGGGTATCCTTTGTAATTAAGTCATGGAAATTTCCTGCTGGTTGGTTCCAGGCTTGATGCGCGCAAGATTGCACAACTGTATAAGCCTCCTCCCGACTCATGCCATTGGACACCAGAGCAAGCAGCACTTTTTGACTAAAAACAACACCCCCATAGCAATTCATATTGCGCTCCATGTTCTGGGGATAGACCAGCAGGTTTTTTACCAAGTCAGTTATTTCTACTAGCATAAAGTGAGTCAAAATGCAAGTATCAGGCAGAATCACTCGCTCAACTGAACTGTGGGAAATATCGCGCTCGTGCCATAGGGCAACGTTTTCAAGCGCAGCAATCGCATTCGCCCGCAAAATTCTGGCCATCCCCGTCAAACGCTCTGACTTAATCGGGTTGCGCTTATGCGGCATCGCCGAAGAGCCCTTTTGACCTTTCGCAAAAAATTCTTCCACTTCCAGCACATCGGTGCGCTGCAAGTTGCGAATTTCTACCGCAAAGCGCTCAATCGATGCCCCTAGCCCGGCTAAGGTCATGATAAATTCGGCATGGACATCGCGTGAAATTACTTGTGTAGAGGCGGTGTCGGGGTTGAGGCCCAAGAGCTGGCAAGTGATTTCTTCGACTTCTGGGTCAATGTTGGCATAGGTGCCGACCGCGCCAGAGATTTGGCCGACAGCGATTTCGTCTTGAATACGGGTGAGGCGTTCGCGGTGGCGCTGCATTTCAGCTAGCCAGCCTCCGAGCTTAAAGCCAAAGGTCATCGGTTCGGCATGGATGCCGTGCGATCGCCCAATCATCACCGTATCCCTGTGCTCTTGCGCTTTGTAGCGAATCGCCTGAATTAGATTTTCTACGTGGGTCAAAATCAGCTTGTGGCTGGCGACAATTTGCAGCGATAGTGCCGTGTCCAGCACATCAGAGCTGGTCATGCCGAGGTGAATGTAGCGGCCCGCATCACCGACATACTCGTTTACATTCGTGAGAAAAGCAATCACGTCATGGTGCACTTCGGCTTCTATTTCTAAAATGCGCTCAACGTCAAAATCAGCTTTGGCCTTGATCGTCTCTACCGCTTCGACCGGAATGCGTCCCAGCTTGGCTTGGGCTTCACAGACAGCAATTTCTACCTCTAGCCAAGTCTGAAATCTGTACTGGTCAGTCCAAATGTCGCCCATTTCGGGCAGCGTGTAGCGTTCTATCAAAGGGGATCTATCGCCTCAAGCAACTTGGCCATTTTATCGGGTATGGGCAGCTCTCACATGACTTTCTGCGAAATTATCTAGATTGATGTGGTAGTTATGAAGATCGCCATCAGTTAGTCGCCCGTTGTTTTTCCGTTATTTTGCCGCTATTTTGAGAGTCTCATGACGATAGATATTCCTTCCATAGACGCTGCTCAAGCTTTCGTGGCCCTGTACGCTACGGCTAAAGCTGCTATAGAGATTGGCGCTGTGGGATCAAAGATGGTGAGGGCGATCGCCGCTGCGATTGAGGGCTCGATTGCGAAAATTCCTGCATCACCATCCAAATCAGCTTAATGGCCACAGTTGATAAGCCACCAATTATTCCCAGCGTCAGCCCAACATGAGGTACATGCACCATCACTAATGCAACACCAACAATTATGAGAGAGAGAATGCTTTTATCCATCAGAAATTAAGCCTTACTGGTGAAGCTTCCAAGCTACTCCCTCATGGTAGCGATTAGCCTGGGGAGCAATACCGAACGGGATGAAACCTTAGTAAGCCTTAACGTCCAAGATCACATCTTAATAAAGCGCAGTACACTCGTGCGATCGCCGACTTTTAAAGATCTTCAGGCTGCATTCCCGAAATCACCGGAGCCGTGTTGCTAAGCTTCAGCTCAGGGTGATCGGCTTCTGTCTGGCGGCAGTTCCACTCATTTTTAAAGAGTAAAACCGGGCGGCCATAGCTATCTTTGACAGTGGCGGTATTAAAAATGCGGCCTGCTTTTTCTAACGCTGGCCAGCCGCCCGTGACCCAGCGCGCCACGCTGTAGCCAATTGGCTCTAGCAGCGTTTCGACGTTGTATTCATTTTTGAGCCTGAACTGCACGACTTCAAACTGAAGCTGACCCACCGCTGCCAAAATCGGATCGCGCCGCGATTCATTGGCTGAGTACATAATCTGCACTGCGCCTTCTTCTCGCAGCTCGGATACGCCTTTGCGAAACTGCTTGAACTTAGAGGGGTTAGGGTTTTTGAGGTAGGCAAAGATTTCGGGCGAGAAGAAGGGAATGCCTTCGTACTCCATTTTTTCGCCCTGATAAATGGTGTCACCGATGGCGAATACGCCGGGGTTGTTGAGACCAATGACATCACCGGGGTAAGCGACTTCTAGTGATTCTCGGCCTTGGCCAAAGAGCTTTTGGGGATGCGAGAGCCGGACGTTTTTGCCGGTGCGAGCGTGGTTGACAACCATGTCTTTTTCAAATTTGCCGGAGCAGACGCGGATAAAGGCAACGCGATCGCGATGCCGAGGATCCATATTCGCCTGGAGCTTAAAAATAAAGCCCGAAAAGTCTTCCTGCGTCGGCGGTACTAGGCCAATGGTGCTATCGTGCGGCCCCGGCTTGAGACCGTAATCTAAAAACGCCTCTAAAAATAGCTCCACCCCAAAGTTGGTCATAGCGCTGCCAAAAAAGACAGGCGTCATTTGACCAGCATGAACCATCTCCAGATCTAGCGTAGGGCCAATTTCATCCAGCATCTCCAGCTCTTCGATAAACTGCTGGTACAGCTCTTCGCCAATCAAGTCCGGCAGTCGCGGATCGTCTAGCGTCAGCACGGTGTCTTTGGCTTCTTTGCTGCCGTGGGCCGTACGCTCAAACAGATGCACCTGCTGCTTGCGCCGATCGAACACGCCTTTGAAGCGATCGCCTGTGCCAATTGGCCAATTCACCGCATAAGTTGTCAGCCCCAGCTCTTGCTCAATTTCATCCAATAGCTCCAGCGGCTCACGACCAGGGCGATCTAGCTTATTAAAAAAGGTAAAAATCGGCATATCGCGCATCCGACACACCTCAAATAGCTTCCGAGTCTGCGGCTCCAATCCTTTAGCGGCATCTTCAAGCATCACCGCATTGTCAGCCGCTGCCAGCGTGCGATACGTATCTTCACTAAAGTCTTGGTGACCGGGCGTATCAAGCAAGTTTATCCAATAGTTGTCATAGCTAAATTGCAGCACCGTCGAAGTAATCGAAATCCCGCGCTGCTGCTCCAGCTCCATCCAGTCAGACACCGCATGGCGCTGCGCCCGTCTCGCCTTGACCGAGCCCGCCTCATGAATAGCCCCGCCGTACAGCAATAACTTTTCGGTCAGCGTTGTTTTACCCGCATCCGGGTGAGAAATAATCGCAAAGTTGCGGCGCTGCTCTACAGCAGCGGCAATTTCACGGTTGGGCGAAAGGGTGGTGACCATGAATAACTAGCTAGCTTAATCCGATAATTGTAGTGCTTTGTGTCGGTCAAATGCTGTGGATAGTATTTTTGAACTATACGTGGAGCCGATACGTAGAGCCGAGAGGATCAAAACTCTCATAAATTCCGATAAATTCTCATAAAAATCAATAAACACTCTCGCTGCGCTTTTGGTTTTCTTTTTAGAGTTGTCTTTGAGGTGCGCTTTAGAAGATCGCAATTAATAGGCTAATCGCGATCAAGATGGCTAACGCCAGCGGCAGTGTGTTTTTTCGCCACCAGGGAATCCGACAAATTTCTGCGCGCAGTGGCTCTAGCTGGGTTTGAGTGTTTTGATAGAGCGTGCAGCTCATGGCCTCAGGGCGATTGGGAAAGTTACAGGTGTCGTCAATGTGGTAGGTGCAGGTGGGACACAGGGGTTCTGTCCCCTCTGCTCTATAAAGCGGCATTCCAGGATGGCCGTGGGCTTTGAGGGTGAAGCCACAGTAGGGGCAGTTAAGGGTGTCGGGGGTGATGGCGCGATCGCACCGAGGGCAAACAGAACGAGCAGACATAGCATAGCCAAGCCTTGCTTGGACGATTGGGCAATGCATCTATCACTATGCATCGTGTGAATTCCAGCATAGCCAATTGATCTGAGCTTGACTCAGCCGTAGAAATCTCGCCATTCGGTAAACCGCCCGCTGTTAAGCAAGCTGAAGGATAAATAGTTTGTCAAAATGGAAGCATAATTCTGCGTTTGGAAATCAGCTAATGGACACCTCTAACTTGCTCAGACAGCTTTTAATGTTGGGCATTGGCACCACTTCGCTAGTGGCTGAACGGGTAAAGCAAATGAGTGAAAAATTGGTGCGTGACGGTAAGCTCGATCCGGAGCAGGCCAAAGGCTTTGTCGATGACTTTATGGCTCAGTTCAATATTGACCAAGGCGCATTAGAAAAGCAAATGCAGCGGCAGGTGCGCAATATCATGCAAGATTTGGGCGTGCCTCGTCAGGCAGAAATGGACGAGCTGCGCGGGCGACTAGACCGCCTAGAGCGTCAGCTTAGAGATATGGAAAATAAGCAGTGGCGCTAGCGATTTTGTGGAAAAAGGGTGGCGCGTGCGTCCAGTTCAACGTTTAGATCGGCGTCCAGATTAGCTAAAAGCGTCGTACACTACTCAAGCAAATAGCGCGTTCGATTGAGATCTCGTTCGATTAAAACCATTCGATTAAAGCCATGAGAGAAATATTAATTAGTTTTGGGATTGTTGTGGCCTGCTGCGCAGTGCTGATAATTGCCCAGTTTACGGGCGGCGATAGTGAACGAGCGATCGCCGAACGAGCGGCCAACGCTACCTCAGTCCCCCCCGCTGCGCAAACTGAAACGCTGATTGCTCAAGGCAGCGCCAGTGATTTGCTCACGGGCACTACGACCACCGAAAACGCAACCACCGAAAACGCAACCACCGAAAACACAACAGGAGACGCAATGGCTGGCGAAAATGCAGCGGCTGAAGAAAATATTGTCACGACAGATTCTGGCTTGCAGTATGTCGTGATTACTGAAGGAGATGGGGCTGCGCCTCAGACCGGCAATCGGGTGTTTGTGCACTATGTCGGTACTTTAGAAAATGGCACTAAGTTTGATAGCTCACGCGATCGCGGTCGTCCGTTTGATTTCGTCTTGGGCCAAGGTCAGGTGATTAAAGGCTGGGATGAAGGCGTTGGGATGATGAAAGTGGGCGATCGCCGCAAGCTGATTATTCCGCCTGATCTGGGCTATGGTGCGCGCGGTGCAGGCGGCGTCATTCCCCCTAATGCCACGCTGGTTTTTGACGTAGAGCTTCTGCGCATCGGCGGCTAGCGCTCTCAAAAAATCTTTGGCCTCAAGCCATCATCACGCTAACTTTAGAACATCTTCAAGCCCTTGACTAGAAAGCAGTTTCTATCTGCTACGGTCAGGGGCTTTTTGCCTTTTTTTCAGCTTGAGTTGGTTACTAACTGCTTCCGTAGAAAAGCTGAATATAATTGCAATTTGATACTTCATCAGTGGCTAAGGGAAATTTTTAGTTGAGCACACAAAGCGCCTAGAGCTAGGGATTTGCGTACTTGGTTGTCTAGTGATTCATTTTTTAGGCCATGACTGCCACTCAGCTTTCTTTGTTAGATCAAGCCAAAACCGGAGATCCAAGTGCGATCGCCGCCCTGATGAACCGCATGCTCAGCAAACAGGGCTCTAAGGTCAAAGTAAAGCGTCAAAGTGGCGACTACAAGCTGCTAGTGGAGTCGGCGGAAGTTCCTGATAAATCTCTCACTGTGCGATGGATTCTACAAGCTTTAGAGAAGCTAGCGATCGCTGATATGCGCACCGTCGAGATTTACGGCAAGTCGCAGCAGAGCGCTAAACCCGACTGGCAGCACCGCATTCAGTTTCCGTTTGAAGTCTCGCTGGATCTAAGCGAACAATACTTTACCCGCAATCAATCCCTGCTCTCTGGCAATCTTACTTTGCCTTCCAACCCCGTGATCAAGTGGGTGCTTGCCTTTGCCGAACTGAGCAATGCCCAGAAAACAGAAGCGCTGCCTCACATTGACCTAGCTTTACGCAAATCCACTCTACCTGCTGACGATCACATCAGTGCTGCTACCCAAGCATGGTTCGCCCAGTTAATTGCTCTCGATGGCCCTGATATTCGCAAAGCCTCTATTTGGCTCAGCCGCTATTGCCTCAATCCTCAGGCCACCATTCAACAACTTTCGCCGACTACCTCTGAACAGAAGGCTGCTTCTGCTTCATCGAGGCCGGTCTCAGGCCACAGCTCACCGCCTGATCAGACTACTGAAAACATGACTACTCAAAACATGACTACTCAAAACATGACTGAATCGCCTTTTCCACCGTACGCCGGGCCAATAGGAAAACCCCCTTCTGCGCACCGCATTGTGGCTGCTAGTGAAGGCCGTCGTCGCTTTCAGATTCAGACCTAAAGCTAGTCCCGGCTAGAAAGATCCGACGCACGATTGAGAAACTGAGTAAACTCTGGTTGAAACAACAACTTCACCGTGCCAGTAGGCCCATTGCGATGCTTTGTTAAAATAATTTCAGCAATTCCGCGATCTGGCGTATCTGGATCGTAATACTCTTCTCTATAAAGCATCATAATCAAGTCCGCGTCTTGTTCAATCGCGCCAGATTCTCTAAGATCTGACATCATCGGGCGTTTGTTGGTACGCGATTCTACGCCACGGCTAAGCTGAGAAAGGGCAATCACAGGTACATTGAGTTCGCGGGCTAGACCTTTGAGCGATCGCGTCATCTTAGAAAGCTCTTGCACCCGGTTGTCACCCGTTCCTTCCATCAGCTGCAAATAATCGATTAAAATCAGCCCTAAAGCGCCGCCCTGCTCTGCCTGCAACCGCCGCGCCTTAGAGCGAATCTCCGTCACCCCAATGCCGGGCGTATCGTCAATAAAAATCGGCAACTGCGACAGCGTATTAATCGCATGGCCCATCGGCTCCCACTCATGCTGAGCAATCCGCCCCGTCCGCAATCGTCCACTTTCAATCTTCGCTTCAGAAGACAGCAAACGATAGATCAACTGCGCTTTTGACATCTCTAAGCTAAAAATAGCGACGGGCTGCCGATGCGTATCGGCAATGTTTCGAGCGACGTTAAGCACGAATGACGTTTTTCCCATTGCTGGCCTAGCTGCTGTAATGATCAGATCAGATCGCTGGAAGCCTTGAGTCATGGCGTCTAGATCATAGAAGCCGCAGGCTAGACCAGGAAGCACCATGCCGAGCGATCGCTGCTCAATATCTGAAAAGGTATCAGTCAAAATATCTGATGTCGCCGTTAGCCCCTGCGACTGACGCACTTGAGTAATGCCAAATAGCGCCTGCTCGGACTGATCGAGCACCTCTTCTAACGGCGTTTCAGTTTCATAACCGAGTTGAATAATTTCACCGCCGGATTGAATCAGCTTGCGGCGAGTGTACTTATCCATCACCAGCTTGGCGTACTGGTCAATATTGGCGGCGCTGATCGTGCGATCCACCAGTTGGGCCAAGCGGCTTTGTCCGCCGATTTTTTCTAGCGTGTTTTTGTCTTTGAGCCAAGAGGCAAGGCCCATCATATCGGTGGGTAGCCCACGCGCCTGTAAATCGAGCGCCGCCTGATAAATGCTGCGATGCGCCCCGATGTAAAACGCCTCCGGAACCATCAGCTCCGTCACTCGCCCAATCGCCTCTGGGTCAATTAAAATGCCGCCCAAAATCGCTTCCTCGGCCTCAATATTTTGAGGCGGTAGACGATCAGCAGCAGGTTTGAAGCGAGGCTCTGAAACCATAAACAGAAGAAAAATGAGGGCTGAGCGTAGTCTACAGGACAAAACCGAGGGCCGAGCGCACTCTAGGCATCTCTACAGGCATCTCTACAAAAGACGATTCCTATAAATTGTAAAAGGGCAGAAAGCCATACCGCTTTCTGCCCCACTTATTCTAGCAAATTAGTTTAGCAAATAGTACAGCTGTTCGCTATTTGCTATTTGCCAGACAGATCTACCCGAATCTACTCGTAAGCCCGCTAGTCAGCTACAACCCGCAAATTAATGGTCGCTGTGACTTCGCTATGCAGCTTAATGTCTACTTTGTAATCACCGAGCTTATTGATATCAGGAATCGTAATTTCGCGGCGATCCACTTCTTTGCCCGCATTTGCTTGAATCAAATCAGCGACTTCAGCGGCGGTAACCGTACCAAAAATAGCCTCATCTTCACCCACAGCCTTAGCAATAGTGAATAAGCCAATCGTGTTGAGCGCTGTTTTAGTCGCTTCAGCCTCTTGCTTAATCGCTTCTAGGCGCTGACGCTCTTTTTCACGACGAAATTCTACCTGCTTGAGCACGCCAGGGGTGACCCGATACGCCATGCTGCGAGGAATCAAAAAATTGCGGGCATAACCAGGGGCTACTTCTATCAAATCACCGTCTTTCCCAAGTTTGGGAACGTCCTGAGAGAGGACTAACTGAGTCTTTTTTCTCGCCATTGCTTTTACTATGTTTGCTCTTACTGTTTGCTTCCGTCGCAGCGCAGTTTATTAGTTTACTGAGTTTGTGACGTAGGTGCAAGGGGCCAGTCAAAGAACTCAAAGAACCTGTGAAGGAATCGACAGTTAATCGACGCTCAAAAGTGGTCTTTGAGGCTACGGATATGGGTGAAGACAGGAATCGGGTTTGGGTTGGGAGCGATTGCCTGCAAAGCCGCACTATCCCAGCGCAAGAAAGGATTGGTGGCTTTTTCGATGTCTAGCCTGGAAGGAATGGTGGGCTGGTTTTGGGCGCGGGCGGCAGTGACTTGGCTGAGGCGCGATCGCAGCGCTTCGTTCTCAGCATCTACACTGACGGCAAACTTTAAATTGCTGAGGGTGTATTCATGAGCGCACCAGATCCGGGTTGTATCAGGCAGGGCGCGGAGCTTGGCTAAAGAAGACTGCATCTGCTCAGGTGTGCCTTCAAAAAGTCTGCCGCAGCCGCCTGCAAAGAGGGTATCGCCGCAGAAGAGTTCGCCAGGTTCATCGGGTTCTGCTGGTGGGAAGTAGTAAGCAATATGGCCTCTGGTATGACCAGGGACAAAAAAGACTTCGGCGCTGCGGTTGGCAAAGGTGACGCGATCGCTTTCTTTGAGCGCTTGGGTTTGCTTCGGAATGCGCCCTTTATCGACCTCACTGGCGTACACCTCAGCCGCTGGAAAGCGCTGAATTAGTTCAGCATTGCCGCCCACATGATCACCATGATGATGAGTATTGAAAATAGCAACTAGCGTAGCGCCTAGCTCATTGAGCTTTGCTAAAACTGGCGGTGCGTCAGCCGGATCGACAACTGCGGCAGAATTATCTGCCGGGTTGTGCAATATAAAGATGTAATTGTCGGTGCGAACAGGCAGACGATAGATTTCCATAGATGCTTTAAGCTGTAGAAAATGGTGTTTAGGTTCGATTCCGTAGGCTTAGCAAAAGCAGATGGGCCTACCTAGCGTTTGCTTTTACCTCGCTTTTTAGGCTGTGACTCTTTTTATCTGCTAATAATGGTCAGGATGTTGTTATGGTACATTTCAAACCAGTCAAGACCTTATCCTACAAAGGCACGCCGGTAGATCAATGGCCGAGCGAACTAGATTTGCCAGATACCGACAATCAGCCTGTGGACAATGAGCTACAAATTTTGCTGCCCGCGCTGCTGCGCTCCATTTTAGCGCTGGTGTGGGCTGAGCGCAGCGATTGGTTTTTGGGCGTCAATATTGGATTCTATTACGATCCTGATCGGCCAGCGGTTGGGCCAGATGCTTTTTTGAGCTTAGGCGTGCCAACTTACCGCCCTGACAAAGATTTGCGGCTGAGCTACGTGCTGTGGCATGAGGGCGTGGTGCCGCAGTGGGTGCTAGAGGTCGTTTCTCAAAAGCCGGGTAAAGAATACACCCGTAAAATGGCGCTCTACGCTGATTTGGGCGTGCAGTATTATACGATTTACAACCCCAAATACTACCGGCGCGGGAATCATGATCCCTTCGAGGTCTATCGGTTGGTTGATAGGGCTTACGAGCGCTTACCGGGCAATCCAGTGTGGATGCCGGAAATTGGGTTGGGCATCGGCGTTGCTCAGGGCAAGCACGCCGCGCTGCCGACTAGAAACTGGCTCTATTGGTATGACGCTGAGGGCAATCAGTATCCTTCTCCTGATCGGATAATTGAAGATATGACACAGGAAGCCCAACAGGCGCAGCAAGCAGCTTTGCAAGCGCAGCAGGAAATTCAACAGGCGCAGCAGGCAGCTTTGCAAGCGCAGCAGGAAATTCAACAGGCGCAGCAAGTAGCTCAGCAGGCACAGGAGCAACTTGAAGCAGAGCGACTGCAAAGGGAGACATTGCTTCAGAAGTTGCGCGATCGCGGCATCGATCCAGACACACTGTAGGTTCGATACAGGTCAGACACATCAGATACGGTAGCTCCGATACATCTGTAGACGCTTAGCAACATCTCTTAGCAATTCTAACGATTGTAAATAGATCAAAGCCGATAAACTGCGGGAAGCTTATAGCGGATGACTAGCTAGCTTGCAACCGCTAGCGCAGTTTTTACGGGTATCTCAAAATGACTGAAGCTGCGGTAATTGCGACGAATCAACTGACCAAACAGTTTGATGATTATGTCGCCGTGGATCAAGTGAATTTGGAGGTGCGGCCCGGTGAGGTGTATGGCCTCATCGGGCCCAACGGCGCGGGTAAAACGACGCTAATTCGGCTGTTGGCAATGGCCGTCTTCACCGACCGTGGGCGACATCTATATTGACGGTCAGCCGCTGCTTCGGGGGCAGCCGAATGCGGATATTAAGCGTCGGATTGGCTACTTACCAGATGACTTTCCGCTCTATGACGATTTGAGCGTGCAGGACTATTTGGAATATTTTGGCCAGCTTTATTACCTCAAGCCAGCGCAGCTTAATTTGCGAGTGACGGAAGTGCTAGCGCTCGTGAGCTTAGAAAATAAGCGCCATAGCGTGATCAGCACTTTGTCGCGAGGGATGAAGCAGCGGCTGAGCTTGGCTAGAACGGTGATTCATCAGCCCCGGCTGTTGCTTTTAGATGAGCCGGTTTCGGGGCTCGATCCGATCGCTCGCATTGAGTATTGTGAAACAATTAAGCTGCTGCAAAAGCAAGGAATGACGATTTTAATCTCGTCGCATATTCTCGGCGATTTGGAAGACTTTTGTACGACGATTGGCATCATGGAGCAGGGCCGACTGGTCGAAAGTGGTCAATTGCAGTCACTGTATCGGCGCGAAGGGCAGCAGCTATTGATTGCTGTCTTAGACAATGACAACCGCAATCATGACGCTGCGTCGCTGGAGATGTATTTGCAAGAACATCCTTTAGTCAGTGGCTATGAGCGCCTTGAGGACGTGCGTTCTGGTGGGACTAGCAAGCTGAGCGTGACGTTTACAGGTACTGAAGCTGAGGCGGCGGATCTGCTGCGAATGCTGGTGACAGAAGGGATTCGAGTCAGTGAGTTTCACTATACGCAAGAGACGCTAGAAGATATTTTTGTGCGCTTGGGGTATTGGCGCACGTCTTAAAAAAGGTTTTCTCAAGCTCTGATTAGAATGCTCTTTTGCTAAACTCTTTTTTGTGATGATATGGCTAATTGGATTGAACAACTAGGCTCAAGCAATCCTCAGTTTTTACGAGAATGTCGAGGGCGGCTTAAGCCTCGCAGTGTGATGGCAGCCGTGGGACTGTCTTTGATCTTTCAATTTTTGCTGTATATTTCAATGGCAGAAATTGGTGTAGCTATCGACGTGTCAGATCAGCTCAATATTTGTCGATCTCTGACTTTTGTCCGACATTCCGCACTTCCAATTGGCACATTGGGTATTTAAACGAAGCAATAAGAATCACAGCCATTTTTTCTAGCATGGTTCTCAATAGTTAACCTTAATTGAGAATTTTTATGGCTTAGTTCATTTGAACTGCTAAGCCATGAAAGTCTTTCCAAAACAGGGCTCTATCATTAATACCTGAGTGTGACACTTCAAAGGGCGGAATGTGGGGTACAAGTCAGGGCAAACGCATACTCAAGCGAGTAGCACACGGATGAGGAAGTCGTTGTCCCAGCCAGCTTTGAGCCGTTTGCCTTTCTTAGAGCCTTTGGACGATTCTTTAGCAAGTAAGTTGAGGGCAATCTTTCGCATGAGTGTCATATTCTCTGGCGCATGGCCCTTACGGATACGCGAGTCATCCTCGCGGAAAACGACATCTAAGCTCCAATGCAGCTTGTTCTCAATGCCCCAGTGCCCGCGACTGGCGTAGGCGAAGCGCTCTACACCCCCATCTAAACTGACTAAGTAGTAACGTCGTTCTTTGGTTGTCGGTTGACCCTCAATACGCCGCTCTGATTCAATCATCCCAACCCGTTTCAGTCCCTTCCAGCGCTGCGCGTTTTCGAGATGTTCAACCTTGTCGAGCAACCAGTAGCGCCTGATTTCAATCCGGCCATGCCCTTTATCAATCGTTTGATAGGCTTCGTGTTCGATATCTTTGAAGTCGGTTTTACGTGCCCAGTCAAACAACTGCTCCACATCTTTGTGCAGGTTTCCCTGGTTCCCTTTGAGGCTGAGAACGTAGTCAGCACCCTGGTCGATAATCTGTTTGGCAATCTCTGTTTGTGTGCCCATCGCGTCAATCGTAACGATGCATCCCGAGACATCGAGAATGTTGAGCAGCTTCGGAATCGCCGTAATCTCGTTAGATTTGTCAGCGACTTTGACTTGACCCAGGACGAGCTGATTTTCGCTAGCCCAGGCACTCACCATGTGAATGGCACCTTTGCCTGCGCCCTTGTCGTAGGAGTGTCGAGCACTTTTGCCATCAAGCGAGATCACCTCGCCCAA
>JBGTIK010000178.1:0-2957 GCA_041745715.1 Phormidesmis sp. | reverse complement strand
ATTCAGGCGGCTAAGCCAGATTTTGTGCTGAGCAATTTAGTGGGTGATAGTATTCCGGCCTTTTACCGGCAGTTTAAGGACGCGGGCATCACTTCGGCTGATATCCCCATTATGGCTTATCCCACAACCGAGGAAGAGATTCAAGCCATGGGGCCTGAGTACTCAGCGGGGCACTACAGCAGCTTTAACTACTTCCAAAGCGTAGATACGCCGGAGAACAAGGCTTTTGTTGAGCAGTTTAAGGCGATGTTTGGCGATTCTCGGGTGACTAACGGGGTGATGGAAGCGGCTTATCTGCAAACATTCTTCATGGCTCAGGCAATGGATGATGTGTTGAAAGGCGGCAAAGAAATCAACGTAGAATCGCTGCGAGAAGCAACGAGAGGACAAGAATTTAGTGCGCCTCAAGGTCGGGTGAAGATGGATCCGGATAACTACCACACCTATCTCTATTCCCGGATTGGCAAGTGGAAAGATGACGGTCAGGCAGAGATTGTATTTGCAACTGAGGCGGCGGTTAAGCCCATTCCTTGGAGCCAAGCACTCTATAAGGGTAGAACCTGCGTTCATCCATCGCCCGATGATCGCACTGATCCGACCAAAGAAACCGGTAAGGACTTAGCGCCTGAATTCTTAAAAAGCTAAGCAGTTTAGCGCTTTAGCTTGGTCTTTGGTTGAATCTGTCTTCATTTGAATTTTGCGCCCGCTGGCTGATGCTAGCTAGCGGGCTAAACCGTTTAAGTATCTGAAAAAATATCTGACAAAAATTGAAAGGTTTTTGTCATCCTTACCGTAAGCCCTAACCCTAACTATCATGCCGGACTTTGCTTTGCTTTTGATGCGATCGCCAATTTACCTACTGGCTCAAGATGCGGCGGCAGGAGCCACAGAAGAAGCGTTTGCCTGGTCAACATTGGTCAACCAAGCTTTGAATGGCATTGGTATTGTCGGCATTCTGCTTTTGACCTCAATGGGCTTAGCCATCACCTTTGGAGTTATGCGCATTATCAATCTTGCTCACGGCGAATTCATCATGCTGGGGGCATACATTACGTTTTGGATGCAGGATGTCTTTAAGATGGATCTGCTGTTGACCATTCCTTTCGCCTTTCTCGGAACGGCGATTGTGGGGGCAATTGTTGAGCTTACAATTATTCGGAGGCTGTACGGGCGTCCTCTAGAGACGCTGCTGGCGACTTGGGGGCTCAGTATTGTGTTGCAAGGGGTGATTAAGCTGATGTTCACGGCTCAACTTAAATATGTAAAAGCACCGGCTTATCTCTCTGGCAGTATTGATTTTTTAAAAGGTGAGGGTGGGGCGACGCTAGTGTCGATTTCTTACTATCGATTTTTTATTATTGCGATCGCTCTTGCCCTCCTCGCCATCACTATGTATCTGTTCTACGGCACCTCTTGGGGCCGTCAAATTCGCTCCGTCACTCAAAATCGCAGCATGTCTCAGTGCTTGGGCGTGAATACCAAGCTAGTTGATATGGGCACGTTCGCCTACGGCTGTGGCTTAGCAGGAATTGCCGGGGCGGTGATCTCAGCGCTCAAAACCGTTTCGCCGCCGATGGGTCAAGACTATCTAGTAGATTCTTGGATGGTGGTAGTGACGGGTGGTGTAGACAAGCTCATAGGTATTTTGGCAGGGTCATTTTTGATTGGCGAATCGAATGCGATCATTGCCTTCATTTTGAATGATCCGACCGCTAGAGTAATTGTTTTGGGCGCTGTTATAGTGCTGATTCGCTATCGCCCCGAAGGATTATTCACGGTTCAAAAGCGGACATAGAATTCTTGGGCCTTTCTTTGAAAACTAGATAAGTAAACCACTGATTAGTCAAGATAAGCTGTCCATAAGGAGCCTGGGTTATTATGTCGGATGTCGTCATGGGTTATAAGCAGTCAACGTTTCCCAAGAAACTAGCTGCAATTAGCGGTATTGTACTGCTAGTATTTGTTATTCTTCCTTTCTTTGTCGGGAGCTTTCAGCTCTCACTGATATCAAAGCTCCTCCTGTTTGGTACCTTAGCGGTTTCGCTTGATCTCGTTTGGGGGTTCACGGGTATTTTGAGCTTTGCTCACGGCATTTTCTTCACTTTGGGCGGCTACGCAGCAGCTTACTATCTCAAACTCAATCTCTCGGCGGCAAAAAATACTTACGGCGGAGAACTTCCTGACTTTATGGTCTGGAATGGCTTAGAAACACTGCCGTGGTTTATTGCACCGCTCAAGTACTTTCCCATTGCTTGTATTGCAATTATCGGTGTGCCAGCGCTGTTTGCCTACATTACGGGCTCTTTTATGTTTCGCTCGAAGGTGAGCGGCGTTTATATCACTATCATTACGCTGGCGCTTTCATCGGCCTTAACGACGTTTTTCGTTAGTCAGCAGGCTTACACCGGTGGCACGAACGGCATTACCGATGTCAGCAAACTCAGCGTTTTTGGTATTGAAATTCCCCCAATCGGGCTTTACTTCTTGATTTTGGCCTACGCCGTTTTTGTCCTGGCGCTAGGCTGGTGGCTCACTCAGTCTAACTTTGGTCTGATTTTACGCTCAATTAATGAGAACGAAAACCGGATTGCTTTCTTGGGCTACGATGTCGCTCAGTATAAGATCTTCATCTGGACTCTTTCTGCGGCTTTAGCAGGCATTGCGGGTGGGCTGTTCGTGCCGCTTAACCGCTTTATTTCTCCGGTTTATTTAGCGGTCGCCTTTGGCACTCAGGTGGTTATTTGGGTAGCAATTGGCGGACGCGGTACGCTAGTTGGCCCACTAATTGCGGCTATGCTGCTCGGCCAAGTGCAGAACTCTGCTGAAAAAGTGACTCAAGATTGGCAGCTCATTGTGGGCGTTTTGCTGCTGGTGGTGGTGCTGTTTATTCCTAACGGCCTGATGAGTCTGCTGCCAAAGCAGTTTAACTTGACTAACTTGTCTAAGCCGAAGCCTGT
>JBGTIK010000177.1:0-14756 GCA_041745715.1 Phormidesmis sp. | reverse complement strand
GTGAATGGTGCTCAAACTGACCTGAAAACGGTCAGCGAGTTGGCGTTGCGAAATCGATTCTTCGGTGTGAACATTGATGATTTTCTGCCGTAAGTCGACCGAATAGGCTTTCATTTTGAGGGCTGTCTCCAAGAATCTTCTGCTGTCCTTGGGTTGTACTCAACTCAATCCGGAACCGCTATAAAATGACTGACACAACCGACAGAATTGCTAAAATCACCCCGCAGAGCTTGGCCACTTCTTTGAGATCATTGAGCGAAATTTCCCACCGTTGAGTCGCCACATGCCGCGCCTCTAGGCCCATCATCATCGGCAGTGCTAGCCACCAAAGCCCCGTTTGCCAGCCCCAAAGCGCGATCGCCAAACTACACAGACTCGCTAACTTATCCCACGATTTACGCTCAGAGATGGCCTCAGCTTTCATAGCGCCCACAGCCCTGATTGAATATTGTCTACCATCAGCACCTGAAGGCGGCTTTGCGGATGCCGTAAGCAGCTCATATTGGGCGGTTCACTCAGGCCGCGATCGCCCGCAATCACCAGCACCAATACCGCAATGCCCGCCGCTTCTAGCTGCTCAATCAGGGTGCAGCGATCGCCATCCCAATCCAAAAACACTGCAATGCAGCCATGCAGCCGCGACATATTTTTCTGCACCACTGCCAGTAAGTCGCTAAAAGCTTGATCTTCACAGGGTTTGGCTGAGGCCAATACGCTCAAAATTTGTTCTGCCTGACTCGATCCGTCGCCCAAGTGGTGAGCGGTAGCGCCCATAAAAAGCCGATCAACTAAGGCAGCTTGGGTTTGAAGGTCGCAGGCAAATGAGGCCGCGATCGCGATCGCCGCTTCTATTTTCTCACTATTCCGCTCGCCCTCATCCGCCCGTTGAAACGTATCTATAATCAGTGCATGACGAACCGCGTCTTCAGCTTGGTGCTCTTTAATGACGGGTTTACCCGTCTTGGCCCAGCTTTTCCAGTGCAGATTACGCACCGAATCGCCCGGACGATAGGCCCGCAGTGCCCGAAATTCTTCGGAATCACCGATGGCTGTTGTGAGCGATCGCTCACCCGCCTGATCCCGCCTCGCTCCCGGCAGCTGAATTACTGGCAGCTGATAGCGCTGCGGCAAAATTAAAACAGACTGTGGTAAATTGAGCCTCACACAGCGATTGACCAGGCCCAGCGGATCAGTGCAGGCTATCGTCAACTCCTGAAAGCGCAGCAGCCCTCGCCGCAACGGCACGATTTCGGCAACCACTGCTGTCTCTTGTTTGGCTGTCAGTAATGGGAGCGCTATTGTCGGCTCAAACGCCCACTGCCTTTGAGCCAGCAGCTTTAGCCAAGCTTTTCGCCGCACTTTGGGATGCGTTGATCCTCGAATAACCCGCTGAAAGTCTGAAAACTCAGGAAAACTATCCTCAAACCTTTCCGCCAAACTCAAATCCCGCTGCGGTATGGGGCTCACATTATGCAATCGCACCCCATACCGCAGCGGCACCCCAACCGTGCCAAACCGAGGTAGATTGCGCACCACCCTTAATTTGCCAGCTCCCAATTTGCCAGCACTCAATCTGCCAGCTCCCCACTGACTAGAAACAACCGCAACGGCCATCAGCGCCACCCCAAATGCAAACACTTGATAAGACAAGCTGCGCTTCACATCCAGCCCAATCACACCAAACATAAAAATGCCGCCCAGCAACCACAGCCCGCTCGGCGTTAACTGTTGAACCAATCCCTGCTGCACAGCATGACTCAGCCGCAACAAGCGGTAAATCCCTCGCTCCATCAAGCTTTCCTATAGTCTCAAGTAGTCTAGACACCCGCCACTTAAGCCGGAACAACCAGCGCCTGCACAATATCGGCCACCACGCTTTCTGCCGTTTTCCCCGAAAATCTAGCCTGCGGATCCATCATCAGCCGATGCGCTAGCACCGGCACCGCAATTTCTTGAATATGATCAGGTGTCACAAAATCGTAGCCATCAAACAACGCCAATGCTTGCGCCACCTTCATCAGCGCTAGCGACCCGCGCGGACTCGCCCCAAGCTGCACGCCTTCTGCTTGGCGAGTCGCATTCACGATATCCACGACATAGCGCTTCAGTTCCGCGCTGAAGCGCACCTGCTTTACCTGCTGCTTTAAACTCAGCACATCCGCTAGCGTCACACAAGGCTGCAACTGCGCAATCGGATGCGTCTCAATTTGATCCGACAAAATCTCCACCTCATCAGCCGCAGATAAGTAGCCCAAACGAAACTGCAAAGCAAAGCGATCCATCTGCGCTTCCGGCAGCGGATAGGTGCCCCGCGCATCCACCGGGTTTTGAGTCGCAATCACAAAAAAAGGATCGCACAGCTTTTTGAGCGTGCCATCTACACTCACTTGAGCTTCGGCCATGGCCTCTAGCATGGCCGATTGCGTACGGGGTGAGGCTCGGTTAATTTCGTCAGCCAGCACAATATTGGCAAAAATCGGCCCATCGTGAAAATGAAAGCTGCGCGTTTCCATATCAAGCATCGAAACGCCCAGAATGTCAGACGGCAGCAGATCAGGCGTAAACTGAATGCGCTTAAACGAAGCCTCGACCGAAAACGCCAGCGCTTTGGCCAGCGTGGTTTTGCCCGTACCAGGATGATCTTCTAGCAGCACATGGCCACCGCTAGCAAACGCCGCCAGCAATTTACGCACAGCCGCCGACTAACCTTTTACCACCTGCTGAATATTGTCAGCTAGACGTTGATAAATCGCCTGAGCTGAGACCTCTAACAAATCTTGACTCGAAACCGTTGACAGCACCATAGCAAGCTCTTGAGTTCACTCGCAGAGTACCCAGACAGGCTATGCCGGTTTGTTTTTTGAGGTTGGTTTATTTTTTGAACCCTGTTTATTTTTTGAGTAAGCGAAAACACAAGTAAAGAAACCGTAAAGCGCCGAAATTCTCCGCAGAATTACTCATTCGGCATCTGATGATTCAACATATTGCGTTACGCCATAAAGCTTATGAAACGCTCCTCAGTTGAAACCGTTGAACGAGTTGAGCCCGTTGAACCCGTTAAAACACTTGCTCCGGTTAAACCAAACGCTGCCGACTTTACGATCCTTCGCGCCGCGCTCGAAGGTCTGCAAGATGGATTTATTATTGCGAACCAGATGGGCCAGATCGAAAAAATCAATGCCCCCGCCCAGCGCATTTGCAGCCTGCTAAAAGCCACAGCCGCCGCCCTCCCGGCTGAAATTTGGCGAGGTTGCCAGCCCGTGCTGCGCAACCTAGATCTGCTCGCTTTTCAAAACAATGGTCTCGACGCTGACATTATTTTGCCTAACTTGGGGGCTGTGCGCATTCGGGTGCAAAATATTCAAATCAACCAAGTACCTTATTTACTCATTGTTCTAGAAGATCGCGAGCAATCTATTCACAATAAAGCGCTTTCAGATGCGGCATTGCTGCATCTCACCGAGCGTGAAAGTGAAGTCTGGCAGTTGCGTCTCCGGGGCCTTGACTATGGTGAAATTTCAAGAGCCCTTTGGATCAGCCAAAACACCGTTAAAAAGCACATCAAAAATATTTTGGCCAAACAGCGAAGCCATCAAGACGATGAGGAATACGTCCTGATGGCTTGATGGGTGTTGAGCTGACTGATCTTGCCCCGGCGGGCGTCCAGTTTTTCAGCGCTACTTAGAGATAGCCACTTCAGCAACCGGTGCAACCGGCACAATCAGGGCAACGGGGCGCTGAAGATGATCGGATTCAGCCAGTAGCTCTGCATTACGCAACAGCACTGAGCGCTGCAATAAGGGCGTGCGCGCGACTGAACTATTGGCCAAAGTCAGCAGCGGGTTGGCCAATACGCCTGAGAGTGCGGTTACGGTTACAGCTAGCACCAAGCTCACCTGCAAAGGCCGCATTCCCGGCAGCGTCCAGTCACTGATGGCATAGGCTTTGACCACATCAGACATTTCCTGTGGCTCTTTAACGACCATCATTTTTACCACTCGGATGTAGTAGTAAATGGAAATGACGCTGGTAATCAGGCCCACTAGCACTAGGGTATAAGCTCCGGCCTGCCAGCCAGCCCAGAAAATATAGATTTTGCCGAAAAAGCCTGACAAAGGTGGAATGCCGCCCAAAGACAGTAGGCAAATGCTTAAGCACAGCGTCAGCAGCGGGTCTTTTTGGTAGAGGCCGCTGTATTCGCTGATTTGGTCGGTGCCAGTCCGTAGTGAGAACAAAATGACGCAGGTGAACGCGCCCAAGTTCATGAATAAATAGATGAACAAGTAGAACACTAAGCTGGAATAGCCCGCGTCTGTGCCGATGATTAGGCCAATCATCACAACGCCAGCCTGCCCAATCGAAGAGTAGGCTAGTAGGCGCTTCATGCTGGTTTGGGCCAAGGCGACGACGTTACCTAGCACCATACTCAAAATTGCTAGAGCCGCAAACACAAACCGCCACTGCTCGGCCACCATGGGAAAGGCGGTGAGCAAGAGGCGAATAGCCAGTGCAAAACCCGCTGTTTTAGAACCAACGGAGAGAAAAGCCACCACCGGCGTGGGTGAACCTTCGTACACATCTGGCGTCCACTGATGAAAGGGTACGGCGGCTATTTTGAAGGCAATCCCAGCAATCACAAAGACCAACGCAATAATCAGACCAATGGGAGCTTCGGCATTATCGGCTGCAATGCGAGTGGCAATTAGGCTGAGGTTGGTTTCGCCGCCAGAAAGGCCGTATAGCAGAGACATGCCGTATAGAAAAATGGCCGCACTCGCTGCGCCAATCAACAAATATTTGAGGGCCGCTTCGTTGGAGCGGGGATCGCGCTTCATGTAGCCCGTAAGTAGATAAGACGAGATACTGAGCGTTTCTAAAGAGACGAAAATGGTGACTAATTCATCGGCTCCTGCGAGAAACATGCCGCCAAGGGTGGCGGTGAGCAAAATCGCTAAAAACTCTGCCAGCGCTGTGCCCGATCGCTCAATGTAGCGAATGCACATGGGTACCGTCACTGCCGCCGATAGAGCGATGATGCCTCTAAAAACAATGCTCAAATCGTCGCCATTGAATGCGCCCAAAAATGAGATGGGATCGGTGGCTCCCCACTGGTAGCAAAGGCTAACGATTGCGGTAAGTAGGCCAGCGATCGCCATATAAGGCAGCCAGCGGCTCACCCCTCGACCCCCGATAATATCTGTCACCACAATCGCCATAATGGTGATGATCACAATTCCTTCTGGCAGAATGATGCCCGCATTGAGCTGAGCAGCAATATTGGCAAAGTCCATCAATCAGCAGCCTAATCAAGAGGGCAGATAAGAGTTTCCACCTGAAAGCTTACCTTGTATTTCCGGTTAATCCCACCGCCAGCCCGAAGAATTTCGCTGCAATCATCGGTAGCCGCCTAATCTTCCTCAAAAAAATTAACAGTTCAGATTCTGCGCCGCAGCGCTATAACAAGAACTATGGCCAAATCCATGATGCTGCTAAGGATTTACGGGTATTTGCGAGATCGGCTAATCTCGGTTAGCTTGATCTTAAAAGCCAAACCAGGCCAAACGGTGCCCAGCCATGCCCGGTAATGTAAAACAACGGGGGTAGACGAATCGGCCCCTTTTGAACTATCGCTATATATAAGGAGGCGCAGACGATAAGCATTGGCTTTCTCTATCGGCGAGGTCATTTTCAAGTCGTCTGCGATCGCCTTCATCCGTGGTCTGCTTTGGAAGAGGGCTATAGGCTTTTTGGCTTATTTAGCCGCTATTTCATCTCGCATTAGCTTTTTTCAGCTCTTTCCAGTGTCTGCTGGGGAACGCTGCTAAAAACACCTCAGCCTTACTGATTCAGTGTCTACCTCAGACAGTCCATTTCCAGACAGTCCACCTCAGTTAAACCGCACAGCACTCATGTCTACGCTTGTCATCGTCGAGTCACCCACTAAAGCCAAAACCATTCGCAACTACCTGCCCAAGGGCTATCGGGTAGAGGCTTCGATGGGTCATATTCGCGATTTGCCCAAGTCGGCCAAAGAAATTCCGGCCAAGGTCAAAAAGGAAAAATGGGCTCAAATTGGTGTCAATACTGAGGCCAATTTCGAACCGCTCTACATTGTGCCAGCGGACAAAAAGAAGGTCGTTAAAACGCTTAAAGACGCGCTCAAAGATGCGGATGAGCTGGTTTTGGCCACAGATGAAGACCGCGAAGGCGAAAGCATTAGCTGGCACCTGATGGAAGTGCTAAAGCCGAAAGTGCCGACCAAGCGCATGGTCTTTCATGAAATTACGCAAGAAGCAATTCAAGCCGCGCTCTCTAACTGCCGCACGATTGATGACAAGCTGGTGCATGCTCAAGAAACCCGCCGCATTTTAGATCGGCTAGTGGGCTACACCGTTTCGCCACTGCTGTGGAAAAAAATTGCCTTTGGCCTCTCTGCTGGTCGAGTGCAGTCGGTTTCGGTACGCCTTTTAGTCGAACGGGAGCGGGCTAGACGGGCTTTTCGCCGTGGATCTTACTGGGATTTGAAGGCAGCGCTTTTAAAGAGCAAAACGCCCTTTGATGCCAAGCTGGTTTCTGTCGGCGGCACTCGTGTGGCTAATGGCAGCGACTTCGATGAATCTACTGGGCAAGTGAAAGCGGGTCGGAACGTTTTGCTGCTGAATGAAGATGAAGCAAAGGCGCTGCAAGCTCGGCTAGCGTCGAGTGCTTGGCAGGTTTCTAACCTGGAAGAGCGGCCCAATACCCGCAAACCTGCGCCGCCTTTTACCACGTCTACACTTCAGCAAGAGGCGAATCGCAAGCTAGGGCTCTCTGCTAAAGACACGATGCGCACGGCTCAAGGGCTGTACGAAAAAGGTTTTATTACCTACATGCGGACAGATTCGATGAGTTTGTCATCGCAAGCGATCGCAGCTGCCCGCCAGTGCGTTGAGACCAAATACGGTAAAGACTATCTCAGTCCCAAGCCACGCCAGTTCTCAACCACTAGCAAGGGCGCGCAGGAAGCACACGAGGCCATTCGCCCATCAGGTGAAGTGTTTCGTACGCCGCAAGACACATCGCTCAAAGAGCGTGAACTAAGACTGTACGACATGATCTGGAAGCGCACGGTAGCCACTCAAATGGCCGATGCCCGCCAAACCAATATCACCGTTCAAATTGACGTAGAGGACACCGTTTTTAAAGTGACGGGCAAGCGGATTGACTTCCCTGGATTTTTCCGAGCGTATGTGGAGGGATCTGATAATCCTGATGAAGCGCTCGAAAGTCAGGAAGTTGTTTTGCCTGCGATGAAAGCCGGTGATGCTTTAGATTGTGCGGGCTTAGACGCCATTGGCCACGAAACTCAACCACCAGCTCGTTATACCGAGGCGTCACTGGTTAAAACCCTAGAAAAAGAAGGAATTGGTCGCCCTAGCACCTACGCGACGGTGATTAGCACCGTGATTGCTCGGCGCTACGCTGATCTGATTAACAACAGCCTGGTGCCTACTTTTACTGCGTTTGCTGTTACCGAGCTGCTCGAAGAGCATTTTCCTGATCTGGTCGATGTGCACTTTACCGCCAACATGGAGCAGACCCTGGACGAAATTTCGACGGGTCATGCAGAATGGTTGCCTTACCTAAAATCGTTTTACAGCGGGACTGATGGCCTTGCGAATCAGGTAGAGCAGCGTCAAGGCAATATCGATCCTACCGAGGCTCGGACGGTGGATCTCAACAATTTGGCGGCTAAGGTTCGGATTGGTAAGTATGGGGCGTACGTTGAACTCGAAAGAGATGATGAGACGGTAAGGGCCTCTATTCCGGAAGGGGTGAGTCCGGCGGATCTCGACGATGAGCAAGTTGAGGTTTTACTAAAGCAAAAGACGGAGGGGCCAGAGAAAATTGGCCTGCATCCTGAAACTGGGGAGCCGATGTACATTTTGATTGGGCGATTTGGCCCCTATGTGCAGCTCGGCGATGCAACCGATGACAATAAAAAACCTAAGCGCACGTCTTTACCCAAAGGCGTGAAGTCAGAAGATGTGGATCAGGCGATGGCGGTGTCGCTGCTGAGCTTGCCGCGTTTATTGGGGGTTCATCCGGAAACCGGTAACAGTATCAAGTCCAACTTAGGACGATTTGGGCCTTACATTGTGCATAGCAAGGGGAAAGAAGACGGGAAAGATGACTATCGCTCACTGAAAGGCGATGACGATATGCTGACGATCGCACTCGATAGAGCGTTGGAGATATTAGCTCAGCCGAAAACGGGCCGAGGCCGTAAGGCGGTAACGCCGATTCATGAAATTGGCAAGCATCCGGCTGATGACGAGCCAATAAGTGTATATGACGGGCCGTATGGGCCATATATTAAGCACGGTAAGGTGAATGCTTCGGTGCCTGAGGGTAAAAAGCCTGAAGAGGTAAGTGTAGAGGAAGCGATCGCTCTGCTAGCCGAAAAAGGCGACACGGTGAAAAAGAAGAAAAGCACGACCAAAAAGAGTACGGCCAAAAGTACGGCTAAGAAAGCCTCTGCAAAGAAGACGACTGAGAAAAAGGTAACTGAGAAAAAGGACATGGGGACTAAAAAGACAGCTAAAACGGCCAGTAAAACTACTCGGACTGCGGCGGCTAAAAAGACAACAAAAACCTCAGCAGCCGCAAAAGTTGTGCCTGAAGAAACTAGCGTTTAGCGGCTAAATGGAGCTTTTTTATAGCGATGTAGCTAGACTAAGTAGTGCCTTTTGGGGCGTTGCTGAATAGCGGTATGATTTTCCCAGATTTGAACGAGCTTTCAAATAGTCCAGAATTCAATTCATACTCTAAATCAGCAACACCAGAAGATACAACCTATCATAAGTTTCTATGCGAACAATCATCTGCTTTTATTGCTCGTGATAGCCTCTAGATAATTATCTTTACTCTATAGACTGTTGATCGAGACATGAGTACTGCTACCAAAATTATTTGCTTAGGTGAAATCCTGTTCGACTGTCTTGCAGATCAGATGGGAAGAGAACTATCTGAAGTGACTTCATGGACTGAGTACCCAGGGGGTGCCCCCGCAAATGTGGCTTGCGCATTAGCAAAACTAGGTAACGCTGCCGCCTTTGTTGGATGCGTTGGCCGCGACCAACCGGGCGATCGCCTAGTATCTGTATTGGAAGAAAACGGCGTTGATGTGTCAGGGGTTCAGCGCTCTGTTAATGCACCTACTCGAAAAGTGTACGTAACTCGTTCTTTAAAGGGCGATCGCTGCTTTGCCGGATTCGGCAAGTTCGACTCAAGTCAGTTTGCTGACACGCAGCTTACAGCAACCGATATCCCACAGTCTCTATTTACGAATGCTGAGTTTCTCGTGATTGGAACATTAGCGCTTGCCTACCCCAACAGCCGACGAGCAACCCTAGAAGCGATCCGTCTGGCCAAAGAGAATCAAGTCAAAATATTCATTGATGTAAACTGGCGGCCCGTGTTCTGGCAAGATTCGGAGGTTGCTCAGTCCTCAATTATGACGATTCTAGAACAGGCCGATTTGATCAAATGCACAGACGACGAAGCCCAGTGGTTGTTTGGAATGCAAAATCCTGCCGCGATCGCCAAGTTTTTTCCACAGGCTGAGGGTGTACTGGTCACCGCCGGGGAGAAGGGCTGCGCTTACAGACTAGGTGAGCACGACGGAAAAGTTGATATCTTCCCGATTACGGTCGTTGATACCACAGGTGCTGGCGATAGCTTTGTTGCAGGCTTTCTGCATTATTTCTGTCGTCAGAGAGCGCGCATTCTGGCGAGTGCTAAAACGGCAAGAGATGCGGTTGTCTATGCAAGCGCAGTAGGTGCTTTGACAACAATGAAGCCGGGGGCGATCGCAGCTCAGCCAACTGCCAAAGAAGTCGATGCCTTTCTCAAACTACAGCCTGCGAGACTACAGCCCATAGCGGCGTAATCTCGCAGCCATCCTGAAACTGTTAAGTATCCTCTAGATATGCCTGTTGTGTAACACAGAGAAATCTATTTCTTGAGACATTTAAGAGATAAAACGGTGGAGATCAGATGATCGCCGTTCTACTTAAAAAGGTGTTTATAAAAGAATATGACAAATAAAGAATTTGAACAGGTAGGAGGGCCAAAAGTAAAGTTTGTTTATCCAAACATGCGGGGCGCTTTTATCTTGCTGCTGACTTGCTTTACAGCCTGGGGCGTCGCTGCAAATATGACCGATCCACTTGTCAAAGTGTTCAGCAAAATCTTCACGATGAGCGCGCTTCAAGCAGTGCTTGTGCAGTTTTGTTATTACGGCGCTTACTTTTGCTTAGCTCTTCCCGCTGCTTTTATTTACGAGCGATTCTCTTACATCGTACCGGCCCTCTGTTTTCTCATGGTCGCTGGCTACGGATTTTTCACTATCAAAACAGCAAGAGTCACGCAGATCTAGCGCTCTATCAGTTTCAAACGCCTTCATAAATCTTGCTTAAAGAGTACAGAATCTAGCGCTGATGCTTCGCTAAAAATCGGTCGAGCTGGTTGGCAAAGTTTGCTTTATCGCGATTATTAAAAGGCGCTGGCCCGCCGCCAACAGGCTCTGCGCCGCCGCGAAAAGACTCTAAAAAGTTGCGTACCGAGAGGCGATCGCCAATGTTGCGGCTAGTAAACTCATCGCCTCTAGGGCTAAACACATAGCCGCCTTTATCCAACACTTTGGCTGCTAGCGGAATATCAGCCGTAATCACCAAATCTCCCGCCCTCAGCAGCTCAACAATTTTATTATCAGCGCCATCAAACCCCCCAGGTACTACCAGCATTTCAGCGTAGGCGGGCACCTGCAAGGGCTGATTAGCAACCAGCGTCAGCGGACAACGCGATCGCGCCGCCGCTCGAAAAATAATTTCTTTAATTGGATTCGGGCAGGCATCCGCATCAATCCATATTTTCATTAGCTCACACCCGCTAATTTTGCTGTGACCGTAAAGTTCGTGGCATCGAGTAACCCACCTCCTAGAGAATTTACGCAGAAATCCCTGTCAATTCATCATTTAACAACGCATCTTGGTCGATTGTTCTCATGCTAACGCCTAGTCAAATGGCCTACGCTGACAGGCAGTTTCGCCCGCTTTGGTCATGCCCTACTTCACGCCTAATCGCCGTCACATTTGCCGTTATTTTACAAGTTTAAAGCGAGTCTCGACGCTGCTAACCGCAGCCGTTTTAACCTCGGCTGCTTTAACTTATGCGTTCCCAGCCTTTGCCCAGCGTGCCACCCCTGCCCCCGGCCTAACTGCCGCTGGCATGACCTTTCAGCAAGCCATGAACCTGGGGTATGCGGCTTCCAGGCAGGGCGATCGCCACACCGCTCTGATCAATTTTCAGCGAGCCCTTTTAATTCGTCCCGGCAATCCTTACGCCGCCGCTGCCGCCGATAATATGGCCTACTACATTGAATACGACCGCGTATTCGCCCGGCAACAAACCATCAGCCAGCTCGAAAATCGCTTGACCCACGCCACTCAGCAAAAAGACTGGGTTTGCGCCGCGACCACGTTAGATCAGCTCACGACCTATGCTGAACCCAATTCGCTCAATCAAGAGCGATTAATTGGCCAGCGGGGAGAAGTTAGCGGCCTGTTAGATGCCCGCGTGGATCACGGACGTTGGTCTACCGTATGCGCAGCTCAGCGGCCCGTTTATTAAAGTAAGCAAGCTCAATCAAACTGGCTGAATCGGGCTGACTGAATCGGGTTGAGAGCAGATTTATTAACCACTGTATTGCAACTAAAGTTACATTTTGTTACATTAGTTTTGGTTAACATAACTTTACGTATGAACGCTCATCCGACCTGCTCTCAGCAACTCACAGCCAAGCGCCTAATCGCATCCTATGCCACGGGTCAACGCTATTTTGAGCGCACTGATCTGCGTGAAACTCAGCTCGATCACCTTCATCTGTCAGAATCACGACTGTGCTGGGCAGATTTTACCGGGGCAGATCTCAGACACACGCAGCTTAATCACGCAGATATGACCGGGGCAATGATGTGGCGATCGCGCCTGCATAACACCCAATTCTGCTGGGCCAATCTCCACCAAGCCGTGATGATTCGCTGCAATGCTGAAGGCGCAAACTTTAGTGGCGCTAGCTTACACCGCACTGACTTAAGGCTTTCAAATTTACGAGCGGCAAGCTTCGCAGGCGCTGATTTACGCGGTGCCAAGCTCTGCTACAGCGATTTGACCGGCGCAGATCTAACCGGGGCAAATTTAACCGGCGCGGATCTAACCGGGGCAAACTTGACCGCAGCTCACATTGAGGCCGTCTGCTGGCAATCGGCCCTGCTTCAGCGGGCTCAAATTGATGCTAGTTGGGCCTTGAAAGCAGCCGATAAGAACTATAGCCTGATACCGCCTGCCTGTCTGACGTTAGTTTAATGGCCGAGCAACTTAATCGCTGGCGAACGAATTCAATCAGTTTCTGATTTGTTTCTAAAAGGTGATGGAGTCTAGCTAAATCTGAACGGTATGCTGAGTCAAGACGCTTATCGCTTTTTATGGATTTTTATACTTGGCAAAACCGTCGCTGCGCTTTTGAAAAGGTCGCTAGTGAACCGGGCAGTGACTCAAATCTCGCGGATTCAAAGGATAGTAGGCTGGCTCTGTTACTCATTCACCCAATTGGCGTAGGGCTTTCGCACGAATTTTGGCAGCCCTTTATTCAGCAGTGGACAAAAAACGAGGCTGCCACCACTCCTTGCACCCTCTACAATGTCGATTTGCTGGGCTGCGGCGATAGCGATATGCCCAACCGCGCCTACCGCCCTGAAGATTGGGCCGAGCAGCTAGCGCATTTTATTGAGCATATTGCCTCAGAGCCTGTGGTGTTGGTTGTTCAAGGCGCTCTATTGCCGGTGGCGATTAGGCTGATGGATTTGCCTGCTGGCAATCGAATCAAAGGACTGGTGCTCTCTGGCCCGCCCGCTTGGCGGCTGATGACGACGCCGACGCCGATTTGGCAGCAAAAGCTGAGCTGGGCTTTGTTTGAGTCGCCTTTGGGCAGTGCTTTTTATCGCTATGCAAGGCGCGAGTCGTTTTTGCGTTCGTTTTCTGAGCGGCAGCTATTTGAGCGGCCTGAGGGGGTCACCGATGGCTGGCTGGCCATGCTGAAGGCGGGCGCTCAAGATATGAACAGCCGGTATGCGGTGTTTTCATTTTTAGCGGGGTTTTGGCGGCAGGATTATGCGGGGGCGATCGCCCGCATTCAGCAGCCCGTCTTAATCGTCATGGGCGATGAAGCCTCTAGCATTGATCGCACCACGGCCAAGCAAGCCGAAGCCAATGCTAAAAAAGATCCCACTCAAACCGCTCAAAAGCGCCTGCAAGCCTACCTCGATCACTTTCCGAGAGCCCAAGGTGTCTGCATTGCTGGTCGAAATGTACTGCCTTACGAATCCACGGCTGAATTTGTCGAAGTTGTGGTGCCCTTCATCGCTAATTTGGCCTGAGACGTTCTTATAGTTAGGGCGATTACAGAGGATTCATTCTATGAATTGGAAACAGCCCCCACTTTTGGTAGTGGGTCGAGTCGGCAGTGCATTGAGAGCTAACGGCTGGCCCACAAGCTGGCCCAAAGGCTGGCAACCGGCATACAACGTGATTGTTGTCGTGCTATTAATCGCGGTGATTGTGGCCCGCCTGCTTCAGCTTGCCAATATTCCTGCCGGGCTCTACGCCGATGAAACCTCTATTGGCTACAACGCTGCGCTGATTGCTGAAACTGGCTTGGATGAGCACGGCACGCCATTTCCCATCTATTTCAGAGCTTTTGGCGAATACAAAAATCCTATTTACATCTATGCCACCGCGCTGATATTCAAGCTCTTTGGTATTTCAGCTTTTAATCTCAGAATGACCGGCGTGCTGTTTTATCTGCTAGCGCTCATCCTTACGATTGTTTTAATTACCAAAGTTTTTAATCATAACAAAGCCGTCGAACTCTATGCCCTAGCAGGTTTTGGATTCTTGCCGGTCTTTTTTATGCTCTCTCGCACCTCGTTTGAAGTGATCTCTCAACTTACTTGGGTAACGGCTGCAAATCTCTCTATTTGGACGCTTTTTTACCGGCCAAATCCGCAGTCAAATCTACAGCTAAACCTACAGCCAAACCCGCCGTCAACAAAACGAACCAGCCAGCGTGCAGACTGGCTTCAAGCCGCCATCTGCGGCCTTATTTTAGGCACCTCTATTTACACCTATTCTACGGCTAGGGTGCTGTCATTTTTGATGCTGCTGTCACTGTGGGTCATTTATTTTAAAAGAGATTATATTCAAAAGCTGCTGATCATCACCGGGACGTTTGCGCTTGCCCTCATCCCCTATATTATCTTTACGCTGACTCACCCTGGCGCAACCACCGACCGCTTTTTGAGCATCTCATACATTGACGATCCGATCCCTTTCAGTGAAAAAATTCAGATATTTGTTCGGGCGCTCTTTAAATACTGGTCACCCAAGTTTTTAGTCGTGAGCGGTGACTCAAATTTGCGGCACGCTACAGGTCATGGGGGAATTGTTTTTTATGTGACGCTGATATTGTTTGTGATCGGCGTAGGTAGCTTAATTTGGCGCAGACAGATCGCTCTCTTTCATTTGTTTTTGCTGGCTAATTTGCTGTTGTCTCCGTTAGCGGCCATCATTACGTCAGCAGGTGCGCCCCACGCCCTGAGAAGCTTACTCATGGGCTACTATCTCTGGTTTCTGTCATGCTACGGCGTCGCGTTTTT
>JBGTIK010000176.1:0-1827 GCA_041745715.1 Phormidesmis sp. | reverse complement strand
CCGGGCAACTGCTTTTTGATGAATCTGGGCAGTTAATTCGGATTCGCTTGAATGAGGCCGATACCCTCGTCAGACCTTGGCTTCGCGGGTTAGCTAAGGTGCTGGAGCCAGAGCATGTTGACGTTAATTTGGCCAAAATTTAGGTAACTAAACCTTATGCCTGAGTGGCTTTTTTGACTATCTCTCTCGCTTTTCTGTCCGGACTATTGATAAAGTCAAACATTAAAATTAAACAAGAGGTCAGCAACCTTTCTCGATTCCTGAGCGTAGGGCAACTAGCGCCAGTTCAAAAAGAAACAAACTAAACGCGCTGCCTCGCGATTCTATCTCGACAATGGCATAGACCTATTCTTGAACTACGAAATGGGCTGTCTCACCGGACTCGACTCTTGCCGCTTCACGGGTATCGCGATCGCTTCATCCGCTTTAATTCAATCTCATTCTCTCTCATGCAATCTTATTAAACAGAGGTAAGTCCTAGGCTTTACCAAAGAGACTAGATAGGTCATCTGATTGAGGCGCGGATGAAGCAAAACATACTGCATTTGACCCCCGGCTCCCAATTCTGGGGATATCGTCTTGCCGCCCCCACTGTGGAAGACATCACAAAGCTTCAATCTTCACGCTGCCACCCTCAATGGTATCGACCTGCAACCGATAACCGTAGAGCAAAGCCATCCCCAGCAGGGGCTCCGTTTCTTATTCTGCGATATAAATTTCGCGGTATTGCCCGTCCCAAATCACGTTCGCTGTATATAAATCGAACAGGGTTTCGCTGCCATCGCCCAATGTCACGATATCAGAAGCACTCCAAGGTAAATCGATGGTGGTGATGATCGCAGAGGGCAAAGTCAGAAATCCGCTGAATCCTGTATCAATTACAGTATCGATCACTTGCTGTTGTTTTTTCGCGTTGCTGACTACGAGGGGCAGTGTTGCTTCACGGCGTAAATTCACAACTCCGTACATCATAGAGGCTGCTTTAGACTTCGCGCCCCAAAATGATCAACCGCGCGATGTCCGATGCGAATCACCCAAGGTTGAGCGTCAGGATATCGCTCAAACAGCCGATTCGTTGCAGGTACGACATTCTCATCGACCCCAAAAGCTCCGGTTTCAATATCAATCGCCACAATTTTGCCTTCGTTTCCGGCTTCGACTTGCTGCCGAATGCCAGATTCATAGAGTTCCTGCCCACGCCTAGCTATTTCCTCTTTGCTGTAACGTCGTTGACGTACTGCCATAGGTGCGCCCTCGTTTTTACCTCGCTGATTCATTTTAATGCAGAAAGCCAGTTAACTAATTTAGAGCAGGTTTATAAGTAGTCAAACGAAATCAATTACAAAACGCGAATAGGAATTCAATTCACTTGCAAAAGCCACTTCATTATTTAGGAATGGGGGGCAGCGGGGCGGTTCCACTGAGCTGTCGAACACAGTTTAAGAGATGTTGCTGATAGGCTTTGAGGGCGCTGACTTGAGTTGCGATCGCTCTAATCCACAGTCCATTGCACCCCGGCAACGGCGAATCACACACCTGCAAAGCCGCTGCCGCTACCGCATGGCGCTCAAGCTGACGGGCTAGGTGAGCTAGATCGCTGCCGGGTACCACAGCAATGAAGTTGGCAATGATAGGAAAATCAGTGAGCCACGAGCTGCGCCTAAAGGGATTGCTGCGCCCTAATACATGTAAATTGTCCACAAAAAGCAGATCTCCATCGGGGCTCTGCATCCGCAGCCGACTTTGAAACTGTTCAAAGTCATAGAACTCTCCGCTGGCCATCCGCCCTGGCACAATAATTTCACTCAGCACCATCTGCGCTTGAGC
>JBGTIK010000175.1:0-9256 GCA_041745715.1 Phormidesmis sp. | reverse complement strand
AGCGCCGGGATGTATGAGCAGGTGATTGGCTGTGTCTGCGGATTAGTACGGCTGAGGGAGCAGTATGTCTAAATTCCAGCCTGCGGTGGCTGGCAATAGAGAACCCTGAGCAATTTTCTTATTTTTGAAGAGGTCTATTACTTCGGCAATTGAACAGGCTGCATTTTACGCTGTTGCATAAGCGATATCCGGATGCAAGAAGTAGTTGATAACGCGAGCCGGTAGCTTCTGTACCTTTCGTAGACTAGAAGAGACTCGCTGTTTGAGCTGATCCAGATTCCGCGTGGGCGATTTTCCGTGAACCTGCTGTTTGACATCGTTATTGAGATATTCTACCGGGTTCAACTGCGGCGAATAGGACGGTAGATAAAACACTTCGATTTGAGACGAATGCGCTTCTAGCCACTGCTGCACCATTTTTCTACGATGTACCGGATGACGGTCTGTAATTAAAAATAGCTTGTGCTGGGCTACGCGAATCAAACGTTCGAGAAACTGAATATACACTGGCCCGGTAAAGCTGCTGGTATAGCGCATAAACCGTACCTCACCTTGGTTGCTGACTGTGGCAATATAGTTGACCCTGACTCGTTGACATCCGCTCAGATGAATCTCAGGCGTCTGACCAATTGGGGCATATCCCCGCTCGCCATATTCGTCTGAACGCAGCCCTGACTCGTCTTCCCAGTGAATGTCAGCACCTGCTGCTTTTGCCCGTTGCTCAATCATCGGATAGACCTCGGATAACCACTGCTCCACGGCTATAGGGTCTTGCTCATAGGCTCGCTTCAGCGGACGCTGCGGGCTGTAGCCCCAACGGCTGAGATATTCGCCGACTGTCCGAATCGGTACCTTGACATCGCACAATTGCTCTATCAGCGCTTGCACCGCCCGCCGCGTCCACAACGCACTGTCGATCTCATAGTCTTCGGGATAACCCTCTCGCAGCGCAGCTTCTACCTCGCTTTCCCTGGCAGGACTCAACGTTCGCCCTTCCCCGACTTGACGCCCCCGCTCTTGCTGGTACAAAGCGGCTGTGCCGAATTGTTTATACTGTCGCCACCACTTCGTCACTGTACTGCGATTGACCCCTAAGTATTCGCTGATTGTATTGACTCGTTTACCTTCCTTGCGCAACCGTATCGCTTGGTGACGAAGGTAGTTTTGGGTGTCTATCGACAGGTATCTGGCATCTGGCTTTTTCATCTCAGACCTCCTGTTGCCTATATCTCTATTATCGCTCCTATTTTATTGCCGGAGTAATAGAAGCATAGAGACTCAATCCCGCTGTCGCCAGCTAAGGCCGATGCTTAGTAAAGCTATCAATCCTAAAATATTTCCTGGTTGCGGATACTGATTTGACGCAGCAGCTAGACCAGATTTATAACACTTACGGAGAGTGGCGGCTCCGGCCATTTAACAGAGTAGATCCGAGAACAGCAGGAAGCGCTAACAAACAGCCTTTATTTTGCGGAGTCAACGCTCAGCTGTTACCCGTGGACGCAGCAATATCTCAAGTTGATCAGTACTTCAGCCAGAAGCTAGGTAGCCGGAATTGTTAGAAGTGATCGCTACCGTCATTGAAAATAACGACGGAGATAAAACCTTGTAAGGTATTAAACTGCGTACAGTTTCCCCGTCCTGATCTCACGTCATATAAGCAAGCTGCTTCCGCATAACTACGTCATCTAAAGCGATTTTAGTTTTTTAAGCTAATCTGCCGACCAAAAGGCATCAACATAGCGGCAGGGTTGCGTTAGGGTGGGGGTATAATCAATCGCCAATGACTGGCCAATAACTGGCAGATAATTCGGTAATTAATGGCTAACTTGCTTGAGAACGCTGCACCTATGGATTGGCTAAATCGACTGCCGCGCTGGATGATGTGGGGGCTAGCACTGCCGCTATTGGCGCTCAATGGCTGGGTGGCGCTACAGATTTTTGCTTACTTTCGCTCACAGCTGACTATTTTTTTGTCGGCGACGCTATTGTCGTTTGTGCTGAACTATCCGGTGCAGCTACTGGCGCGGCTGAAACTGCGGCGATCGCTGGCTATCTTATTAGTCCTATTAATCACCGTTGCAGTCCTGGGTTTGCTAGGCGTTTTGCTGGTACCGCCATTGGTTGAGCAAATCAACGAATTAGCCGGACGCCTACCGAGCTGGCTAGATTCGAGCACTTCACAGCTCACCGCCATTCAGAACTGGGCCATCAGCCTCAATTTGCCGCTCGATCTCACCCAGCTATCGGATCAGCTTCAAGGCAAGATCACTACCCAAGTTCAAAGTCTCAGCGCTGGGGTGCTGTCGCTCTTGCCCGATGCCATTAGCGGGGTCGTCGATTTGGGCCTGACAGTGGTGCTGACCTTTTACTTGCTGCTGCACGGTGAGCGGCTGTGGAACGGCATTTTTGAATGGCTGCCCAAAAGCTGGAATGAGCACGCTAGGCCGCTGATTCGGCAAAATTTCCAAAATTATTTTTTAGGTCAAATCACAGTGGCGCTGCTGATGGGCACGGCGATGACGATTGCCTTTGTCGTCATTCGGGTGCCGTTTGGCCTATTGTTTGGGATTGCGGTTGGGGTGGCAGCGATTTTTCCTTTTGGCCCTTCGCTGAGCATCACTATCATTAGCTTTTTGACCGCGCTGAAGAGCATTTGGCTAGGGGTGCGGGTAGTGACGGTAGCAGCTGTCATTGATCAGATCGTGGAAAATGTGATTGCACCTCAGCTCATTGGCGGCTTTGTCGGTCTAAATCCTGTGTGGATTTTGGTTTCTTTGCTAGTGGGCACCAAAATCGCTGGATTCTTAGGGCTGATTGTCGCGGTGCCGGTGGCTAGCTCTATTAAAAGCATTTTAGAAGCTAGCAAAACACCACCTTCTCCACCCGAAGCTGAGGCCGCTACCGGCTCTACCGATGAGGTCCAAGACGTTGCTTCAGAGACAGCAACCCTGGCTTCTGCTTAAAGATTTTGCTAGTTTTGACTGGAGACAATCGCCTTCAAGACACCAGCATTGGCACTGAAAGCTGCGTTTTGCCTGCACTAGAGCGGTGGGTTAAATCCATTAGCAGCTGAGCGTAAATGCCTTCCTGCATCCCCGGCGCGCTCTCACGGCCCGCATCAATGCAGTTCACCCAGTGATTGACGACCCGCACAAACGGAGCAATTCGCCCGTCGGCAAAGGTTTTGGGGAAGGCAAAGCGTTCGGGCGTGGGAATTTCTTTGAGGTCGGTGCCTGCCAAGCTAGCAAAAACTTTGAAGCCATTGACATAATCAGTTTGACTGGAGTTGCCAATCACTAGCGTTCCTTTGTCGCCGTACACTTCTATCCAATGGCCCCGTCCGGCATAGCTGACGGCGCTGAGGGTGATTTGGCAGAGGGTGCCATCGGCGAGAGTGAGGGCGATCGCACAGACATCATCAGAATCGACCGGCTTAAGCTCGCCTGTTTGTGGATCGGGCCGCTGCGCGATCGCAGTACTGAGAGTCGCGCTAATGCTAGTAGCAGGGCCAAACAGCCAGTTGATATAGTCAAAGGTGTGAGAGCCAACCGAGCCGAGGGCGCCGCCGCCAAGCTGCTTTTGAGCGTACCAGTCCCAAGCCCGCTGCGGATCAGCGCGACTAGAAGCCAGCCAGTCGATTTTGATCAGGCGCTTTTGGCCGACGATGTTTTGACCTAATAGCTCAGCAAAATGCTGCCACTGCGGAATATAGCGAAACTCAAAGTCGGGTGTCACAATGACCTTGTGCTCAGCGGCTAAAGTCTGGAGGTGCTTAGCCTCACCGACCGAAAGCGTAACGGGTTTTTCTAACAGGAGGTGCTTACCCGCTTGAATAATTGCTTTGGCCATCTCGTAATGCGCAAACGGCGGGGTCGCTAAGGTGACCGCATGTACGCTCGGTTGAGCGAGAATTTCGCTGAGGCTGCTGCTAGCAAAGCCAATGCCGCACTGATTGGCTACAGTCTGAGCTTTGGTGCTAGAGCCATTCCACACGGCCACCACCTCAGTGCGACGGTGCGCCTGCAAACCCGGAATATGCACCTTTTGCCCAAAGCCAGTGCCCACTACCGCGACGCCTATTGATGCTAAGGCCACAAGACTGTCTCCGAATGCCTACGCTTACCAGCCTACAGGGAACTGGCCTATCTAATTTTTGGCTGCCCCTGAACCGAATCCCCTCTAATGAAGTCACTCAAGAATGAACAACACTGAACGCATCTTATCGGGTATCGCTGGAAATCCTTGGGCTGGCCTACAAAAAGCTGATGGACGCTGGAGCGCCTACAAGCAAGGGACGCGCTCGGTTCCGACAGTCGTGATTGAGCAATCAGCGCCTCTAGCCGCAGAGATTGACTACGACGTGGCAATTTGCGGCGGTACGCTGGGGATTTTGCTGGGAGCGGCGTTAGCAGGTAAGGGCTGGCGAGTAGCTGTAATCGAGCGCCAAGAACTGCGCGGACGCGATCAAGAGTGGAATATTTCTCGGCGTGAGCTAGATGCCTTTGTATCGCTGGATCTGCTGAGCGAAAATGAGTTAAAAACTGCTATTGCCTCTCAATACAACCCCGCCCGGATCTCCTTTAGCGGCGGCGACGAGCTATGGGTCAAAGACGTTCTCAACATTGGCGTAAATCCGGTTTATTTGCTCGAAACCCTTAAGCAAAAATTTCTCACCGATGGCGGCACGCTGCTAGAGCACACCGCCTTTCAGTCGGCCACCGTACACAGCAACGGTGTCAGCATTCAGACCACACCGTCATCACCACAGTCATCCACACAATCATCTGTGCCTCAAACAGTGACCAGCCGATTACTCATCGATGCGATGGGTCACTTTTCACCGATGGTACAGCAGGCCCGCCAGGGCCAAACGCCAGACGCGGTGTGCATGGTCGTCGGCACCTGCGCCCAGGGCTATGAGCACAATCAAACCGGCGATTTGATTGCATCGTTTACTCCTATTCAAAATCAGTGCCAGTACTTTTGGGAAGCCTTTCCAGCTCGCGATGGCCGCACCACCTATTTATTTACCTATTTAGATGCCCACCCTAGTCGGCCTAGCCTGACCGCTCTATTTGAAGACTACTTTGCCCTACTGCCCGACTATCAAAACGTCTCACTCGAACAGCTCGATTTTGTTCGCGCCCTGTTTGGCTTTTTTCCTTGCTACAAAGACAGTCCCTTGCAGTACCCCTGGCCCCGCACCTTGGCCGTCGGTGACAGCAGCGGCAGTCAGTCGCCGCTGAGCTTTGGCGGCTTTGGGGCAATGGTGCGTCACCTCACGAGGCTGAGTCACGGCATTGATGAGGCTCTCGCTGCGGATGCGCTAGATCGCAAGTCACTGGCGCTATTGCAGCCTTACCAGCCTAATCTTTCCGTTACTTGGCTATTTCAAAAAGCGATGAGCGTCGGCGTTAACCAAACGCTGCCGCCCAATCAGATCAACCAAATGCTCTCGACCATTTTTGCTGAGATGGCCGATCTGGGTGATGAGGTGCTGCGGCCTTTTCTACAAGACGTGGTGCAGTTTCCAGCGCTGGCGAAAACGATGGCTCGAACGGCGACGCGCCATCCGCTGCTAGTCGCGCGCATTTTGCCTCAAGTGGGGGCAGGTTCGGTGGCTAGCTGGCTGCGGCATTTTGTCAGCTTAGGTGGCTACAACCTTTGGAATACGGCTGAGCAAGCGGTAGAAAGAGCGCCGCTAAAGTCGGCTAAAAAACAGTATTATGCAGAGCGGTGGCGAGAGGCTATCCAATACGGGTCGGGCGGTGACTATAGCCGTGATGATGACTGAGGATGGGAATTGAGCTTAGAGAAATATCCGAAAAGTTTGACTTAATCCCTAAGTTTGCGATCGCGCCGCCTCAAAATCGATCTACGTTAGTAGTCTATTTTACATTTTTTGTGCAGACCATCGGGATCTGCTGTTGCCCATGAAGATCGCCGCCCGCATTCAGCAAGTCGCCCCCTCGATGACCTTGGCCATTTCCGCCAAAGCCAAGGCCATGACCAAAGCGGGGCTAGACGTCTGTAGCTTCAGCGCCGGTGAGCCGGATTTTGACACGCCTCAGCACATTTGCGAAGCGGCCAAAACCGCCCTCGATCAGGGCAAAACGCGCTACGGCCCAGCCGCAGGCGAACCCGCTTTGCGAGAGGCGATCGCGCAAAAATTGCAGACTGACAATCAGCTCAGCTATCAGCGAGACAACATTTTAGTCACCAATGGCGGCAAGCACTCGCTGTACAACCTGATGATGTCAATGATTGAACCGGGTCATGAAGTGATTATTCCTGCGCCTTATTGGGTGAGCTACCCCGAAATGGTCAAGCTAGCAGGCGGCACCCCGGTAATCGTATCGACAACCGCTGCCAACAACTACAAAATTACGGCTGATCAGCTCCGGCAGGCAATTACGCCTAACACTCGTTTGTTTGTCTTGAATTCACCTTCTAATCCGACGGGCATGGTGTATAGCCCAGATGAAATTCGAGCCCTAGCAGCAGTCGTTGTTGAAGCTGATATTTGGGTCGTGTCAGATGAAATTTATGAAAAGATTTTATACAACGGAGCGCAACATTTGAGCATTGGCGCTGTGGGCCCGGAGATATTTGCACGCACGATTACAAGCAATGGATTTGCCAAAGCCTATGCGATGACGGGCTGGCGATTGGGCTATTTGGCTGCGCCGCCCGAATTGATTGCAGCGGCCCTTACGCTCCAAAGTCACAGCACGTCTAACGTCTGTACGTTTGCGCAGTATGGCGCGATCGCTGCGCTCACTGGCCCTACTGACAGCCTCAAAACTATGCGCTCAGCCTTTGCCAAACGCCGCCTAGCAATTATGGACATGGTGAACAACATTGAGGGTCTGAGCTGCGTTGAGCCGCAAGGAGCCTTTTATCTTTTAGTTGATATTAGTCAAGTTGGCAGTCAAATTGGCATGGATTCTGTTGCATTTTGCCAACAGCTTTTAGCCGAAAAGCGCGTCGCCACCATTCCCGGCGTCGCTTTTGGCGCAGAAGGCACCATTCGCATTTCCTACGCAACCGATATGGATACGATTGAGCGCGGCATGGAGAGATTGAGGGGATTTGTGCGATCATGCCAAATTCCAGACAACCTAACAAAATGAGTATTCTTGGGGCTTCAGAAGGACTTCAGGCAAATTCTATTTGTCTCTCAAATATTTCCAAATCTGTCTTTGATAGCTGAGCAAGTCCTGAAGGATGATGATATTGAGATTGATGAAAGGCTTAAGCAAAGAGCCGTCGCGATCAAAAAGGAAGTACTAGAGCTTATCAAAGAAATTATTGAGCGGGAAATAAACCTCAATGACAGCGGATCAGCCATTCCTGACTTAGATCCGTAAGCTGCACTCTTTCCGCTGAAGTCAAGCCTTTAGGATCGAAGCGGTAGCGGTAGTGTAGCGCTAGGGCTAAGATGAAGGCGCTATACTCTGGGTCAGATAAGTGTGTTTGCAATCTGATTCTCCACTGTAAGAGTGATTCTGAGGGCGATCGCCCTAAATCTCTCTCTTCTAACTGTCGCTCAATCTCATAAAATTCAGAATCTAATCCATTTTGAATCGGCGACAGCAATGTATTCTCTGGGTCATCTTCTAACGGGCTAGCCCGACGTCCTTTAAATCGGTGAAAAGATTTCCACAGCAAAAAGCCAAACAGTGGCGTCAGTAGGAGAATGATTTCCTGCGGGCTGAGGTCTCTCAGCTGATGAAGTTTGATCGAGAACTGAAAGCTTAAAAACGCAGCAAAATCGGAAAATATTTGCCAGGAAGAAGCCTGTTCTTTTTCTTGCGATCGCCAGTCCGACGGCGTCGTATCCAGCGTTTGCCAAGCGCCGTTAAGGTACAGCAGCGTCCAAGCATGGGCATCGCGACTGCGCACAATGTACTGCTGCTCTAGCGGGCTAAATTCATGCACCGAATAGCCAACTGCATAGCGGGCCGGAATGCCTGCCCCGCGCAATAGCAGCGCGGTTGCACTGGCAAAGTATTCGCAGTGGCCCGCCTGAGTATTAAGCAAAAAGTCCGAGATAGGAGCCGTTATGCCATCTGTGCGAATGAGATCAAGTGAATACTGAAAGGTTTGAAAATAAGCACCAATTTGGCTGATGATGTCTGAACTCGATTTGTTGTTAATTGCAAGGTGCTGTAGGATTTGCGCAATGGCTGCTCTGTCGGCAATCGGAATTTGCAAATCAGTTTCTGTGGGCGGGGCATCGGCTGCGCCTGCCTCTGGATCGAACTGCACTTGGTAGGTAGCATTGCTAGTCGCATCTACCTGCACCGTGCCGTACTGATTTTTCTGCATTTCAGTGACGTTTAGCCGACGAATCTCGGTAGCGGCGCTAGGTAAGGTCAATATTCCTTTACCTCGCTTTAGATTGTCAGCAATCGTAATCGAGATATCTTGTGGGTGAGTGGGGGCCAACTGCCAATTGCCTTCTGTGGGCGCAGCCGGTACGGGTTCAAAGAGCGCATCGGTTGCGCTCCAAGTAGATAGCTGGTAGCGGTTATAAGTGGCTTCTCGTAATAATAAGGGAAATAGGGTGGGGTCTTTGGGAGACGCTGACTCTAAATCTGTTGAAACTCTGAAAGCGATTTTGCTCGATAATTTCAGCTTACCGACTGAGCCCATACGAGTGGTGTTGTTTTCGGGGTTAATTGCACCGCTGGTAAAGTCGCTCAGCATAGCGATCATTTGTGCTTCTAGGCGCTGCTGAAGGTTAGAGATCTGCACATGCCCCGCAAACCCTAAGCCTGCGGATAAACAAAACAGCAATAGCCACACAATTGGCGCTGAACGCTTTGGCCTATGCGCATAGAGCAGCAGCGCCACCAAGATGATGGCAAATCGATAAAAGCTGAAGCTGTTGCTATCGGCAGCGCTGGCGGCTAAAAGGCAAACCGCGAAGTAACCGTAGTGCAGATTGATAGAGTGCTGCTGATAGCTGTGCTGATGTGGTGAATAGGCTTTTGAGAAGCCTTCGGTGAGCAGTGCTTGAATGCCGAGAGCGTAGGTTTGAGCTACTGCCAGCGGAAACGCCGCCACCGGCAACCACTGAATCAAGCTATAAATAAAGGCTTCTTTTTCTATAGCGGTTCTCAGTTGTCTTGACCACAGTAACAGCAGTGAGTAAACCAGCCAACAATATCCTCTTTTTTGATCTTATCAATGGCAATTGAGATTGCCTGATTGAGCGTATCGTATGTGCGAGCAGCCTGAGCCCGCA
>JBGTIK010000174.1:0-5674 GCA_041745715.1 Phormidesmis sp. | reverse complement strand
TGCTAAAAGACCGACTTTACGCAGCAGTCCCGGTATGATAGATGCCATAGCTATTCAGGTGGTTTGTTCTAATAACAAAACCTTAATGCCTGAATAGCTTTTCTGGCTACTGCTCTCGCTTTTCTGTCCGGACTATTGCTTTAAGGGTTTGCATAAGACGGTAAGGGGCATAGGCTATCATAATTTGTTAATAAATCGTGTTTTGCGGATATGCCTGTTGATATGAAAAATCGCCTCCTAACTCCCTTGCTAAGTGGATTGAATACGGTGCTGATGTTCAATCTGTTTTTTGTTTTATTTTGCTTTGTTTGGTTTGCTGCCGCGCTGATCGTTCAAGCGATGAATATTAGTCTTGGCTTTGATCTGTGGTACAGCCTGTGGGAACCCGTGATTATGCCTTCGATTGGGATCTTGATGGCCGGTGCCTTATTGAGCGGTTTGTTTAGCTGGATCAATAAAAAAATCTCAACCGAACCCTAAAATCGGTAAGTTACCAGCTACCTCGGGTTCGTTCATACCATTTGATTAAAACCCTAGCGAGTCGTTTGGGATCGTGGCGGACTGTGTTTTCGTCTTCGCTCATGACATTAGCGATCAAAATTCGCCGCCCTGACTCCATGATCGCTTTGCGATCTAAAATCACCGGAGTAGAGCCCTGCTTTAGATAGCGGCTAATGATATTTTCGGAAGGAATTTTTTTCTGTACCAGCACTGCATCAAAAAGGTACTGACCGCAGGCCCGGTCAATGGCTCGAATATGATCAGAGACGCTGTAGCCTTGAGTTTCTCCTGGCTCAGTCATAATATTGCAAATGTAAATGCGGGGGACACAGCGAGCGGCTAGGGCCTCCACAATTTCCGGAACCAGCAGGTTGGGAATAATGCTGGTATAAAGGCTGCCGGGGCCGACAATAATATAATCTGCGTCTTTAATCGCTTCTATTGCCTGTGGCAACGCGGGCGGATCAGCAGGCAGGCAGCCAATTTCGGCGATCGCCCCGCGCGCTTTTGTAATATTGGATTCACCCTCTATCCGGCGACCATCGATCAAAGTGGCCCATAGGCTCACATCGCTTAGCGTAGAAGGCAGCACCCGCCCGCGAATCGCTAATACCTGAGAGCTAGCCGCTATGGCCTGCTCCCAATCGCCGGTAATCTCATTCATTGCCGACAAAAACAAATTGCCAAAGCTATGGCCGCTGAGGCCGCTACCCGCCTCAAACCGATACTGAAAGAGCTCTGTTAACAGCTTTTCCTCATCGGCCAAAGCCGTCAAACAGTTACGAATATCACCTGGCGGAATCCCGCCCATCTCGCGTCGCAACCGGCCCGATGAGCCGCCATCATCAGCGACTGTGACAATGGCTGTGATGTTAGCGCTGTAGTGCTTAAGGCCACGTAGCAGCGTAGATAGACCCGTGCCACCGCCGATCACCACAATCCGGGGGCCTCTATTTAGCCGTCTATGGGCTGTTATGGCATCCCATAACGTATCTTCCCCGTTAGCAGGCAGCAGCACTTCGGTAACCATTCTCAACGTGCGAGTTTGGCCCCAGATAATAAATAGTAAGCCGCCCAACACCGCAATAGGCCCGCTAACGTAGTTAGGCAGCAATCGGGTGATGAGATTGAGCACATTGCCCACAAACCTCACCGTGTAAAACACGGGTGTCAGCTTGAGCCACACCATTACCCCAAGCCCTACAGACAAAATGCCCAGCGTACTCAAAAACATCCATCGCTTGACGAATAGCCCCGGCCTTAGCCACTTCACCCAGCGCCTGGGTTTTGCGGTTAACTTGTGACGATTTGAACGCATGGCAGCAGCTAGCAGATCGGATGAATGGGATCATGCATTAGGGTTATACAGCAAAAAGGCTAGCGCTAATGTAGATTTCGTTTAAGCATATTTTTTGGGTTATCACTCTATTTTCAGTAGTATGTATCTCAGTAGGATGTGACTAATACGCTTCCTGCCCTTCTCAAATTTGGCCTTGCTTTATCCTCATGGCTCAGCCTTACCCGCCTTCACCTTACAATCATCCACCTTTGGTGGACCTGAGGGGCATTTCTAAGCACTTTGGCAATGTCACTGTGCTCAATCACATTGACTTCACGCTTAATCCAGGCGAAGCGATCGCCATTATTGGGCCTTCGGGCACCGGCAAATCAACAATTTTACGCATTATCGCCGGACTGCTAGCCCCAGATGATGGTGAGATTTGGATCAGTGGAAAAAAACGTGAAGGTCTTATAGAGGACTCTGTTGATCTGCTGGGGGTGGGAATGGTGTTTCAGCAAGCGGCTTTATTTGACTCGCTGAGCGTTGCTGAAAATGTGGGATTTTCGCTTTATCAGCATTCTCGCCTCAGCGCTCGTGAAATTAAACGATTAGTCTCTGAAGCTTTGGCGACCGTTGGCTTACCCGATATTTCAAATCGCTATCCGGCGGAGTTATCCGGCGGGATGCGCAAGCGGGTGAGCTTTGCGCGCGCGGTCATTTCTAATCCGCACAATCCAACTGATCGACCTAGCCTATTGCTGTACGATGAGCCGACAGCAGGCCTAGATCCAATCGCTTCAACGGTGATTGAGGATTTGATTCGCAAGGTGCACAATAAGCAAGCCTGTAGCGCTTATATCATTGTGACGCACCAAGAGAGCACCATTCGCCGAACCGCTGATCGAGTGGTATTTTTGCATGATGGCCGGGTGCAGTGGTCAGGCGCTGTCGGAGAGATTGATTCAACCGACAACCCGTTTGTCCGTCAGTTTTTTAGTGCTCAAATTCAAGGGCCTATTCAGGTGGTGGGGTAAGAGGAAGATTTATGCGGACGCGAACGATTCGAGAAGGTTCTGTGGGGCTGCTTATCCTGTTTGGGATTGGTTTGTTCGTGGGTTTGGTGCTGTGGCTGCGAGGCTTTAATCCGACCAGTCGGCCTTATCGGCTGATTGCGGAGTTTGAGGATACGATGGGCGTCCAGTTGGGGACGCCGGTGCTCTATCGCGGGGTTTCGGTAGGCCGCGTGGTCAAGATTGACGCCGGTGCTAACAAGGTGGATTTAGAAATCGAGATCATTCAAAAGGATTTGCTTATCCCCAACGAAGTTACGATTGAAACGGTGGAGTCTGGTCTGATTGGGGAGATCTCGATTGAGATTACGCCGTTGGCTAAGCTTTCAGCGAGTGCGGCGCAATTTAGCCCAACGGGTAAAAACTGCAACAGCGAGGTGATTCTTTGCGATGGCGATCGCCTCATCGGCCAAGTTGGCCCTAGCTACGAAGCTGTGCTGCGCTCCGCTGGAGAAGTTGCTGACTTGCTGGCCGATCCCGAACTGATTGCTCAGCTTAAAACCGTTTTGAGCAGTGTCACGCAAACGGCAAACGAAGCGGGCACCCTCGCTCAAGCAGCAACGGCGCTGACCCGTTCGGCGCAGGTAGAAATTGATCCGCTATCAAATTCGGCTCAGTCGGCTACTGATTCAGTGGCTTTAGCCGCTCAGCAGTTCTCGCTGACAGCGACAGATATCAATAGCCTGATTGGGGAAAATCGCGGCACCCTAGTGGACTCGTTAGGCAACGTGCAGGCGGCTAGCTTGCAATTGCGCAATGCGGCTGATGTACTCGGCCCGCGCTTGCAGAGCGGTGAACTGGTCAACAGCTTAGAAGTGCTGATAGGCAACGCCACTGCCGCTTCTACTGATTTGCGCTCGATTACCACCTCACTCAATAATCCGACTAATTTGGTGCTGTTGCAGCAAACCTTAGAATCGGCGCGTGATGCCCTCGCTAGCGCTCAAAAGGTAATGGCAGATGTGGACGAAATTACCGGCGATCCGGCGATTCGCGAGCAGCTGCGTAATTTGATTAATGGTTTGGGTGGATTGGTATCGTCTACTCGGTCTTTAGAGCAGCAGTCTGAAGTGGCTCAGGTTTTGGCCCCTCTAGGTGAACGGGCGCGGTTGGAATCGCTAAGTCAGGTCGCCCCTCAGACTACCAGAGAGGATGCAGCGGCTGCGCTGTTAGCAGGCGATCGCCCAGTTTTAGTGTTTGACGGCGATCGCTACATCCTCAAGCCTGCCGATCAGCTAGCCGAGAATCGCCGTGACAAAGCCCCGGTTAAAGGCTCTACTGCTTTACCTAAAATCGCCCGGTGAAGAGCCCGTAAAGAGTATGTAGAGATAAGCGCTGTCCCATCAACTTTTTCGGGAACATTGAAGTCACCAGTTTTACGTTTTTATCTTTGCTTCATTACTATGGGGCAGGTGTAGGGTGACTTATTCTCCGCTTTTATCCGTAGTCCCCGATCAGCATGGCTCGTCTGGGCCCCTGGCATATGCGCTGCTGCGGCGAGTCGGATGCTTGCTGCAATGCCCGACAGATACGCCGAAGCTATGGCAGCGGGTGCTCTTTGTAGTCTGTGAAGCGTTGAGCTGCTGTGGGGCTCAGTTATTTTGGGCCTCGTCATTTGAGCACAATACTGATTCTGATTGCGGATCAGGGGCGATCGCACCGCTGTCGAGAGAGGCCCGCACCTTGCTATGGCAGCACTTAGGGACGAGCTTTTCGAGTGCGCCGACCAAGATGGGGCAGCATCAGGTGAGCGATTTACAGGCTCAGCTGATGGCGGTAGTTGAAGATGGGCGGTTTCGACTGGGTAGCCCGCAGACGTTTGTCGCTGACCACTGGCCGATTGAGTTGACCCAAGTTTTTGGCCCTAGCGAAGGGCGTTATCTGGCGCTGCTGCCGCTGTCTGGCCCGGCGGAGAGCATAGTCACGGAGCTGGCCTCATCAGCTTTCCCTACAGACTGTATAGGGGCTGTGGCAATATTTCGTGATAGTGGGCAAGGAGACTGGTCTGCGGCAGAGCTGGGGCTATTTGCAGATGTTTGTAGTCAAATTTATTTGGCTATTCGGCGATCGCACCTCGATCAAGCCGTCAAAACTCGCAGCGCTCGCGATCAGCTCACCCAATTGCCGGATCGGATGATATTTACTCTGCAGATGGTGCGGGCAATCGCAGCTGCAGCAGAAGCAGACATGATGCTCGGAGTCGCCTTTTTAGATTTAGACCGCTTTAAAAATATCAACGATACGCTCGGTCATGCCGCTGGCGACTGTCTGCTTCAACAGGTGGCTGAGCGACTTAAAAGCTGCACCCGTGGCTACGATGTAGTGGCCCGCTGGGGCGGCGATGAGTTTACGCTGCTGCTACCAGCGTTGCGATCGCCCGAAGATGTCTCCCACATTGCAGAACGGATTTTGCGGCGGCTGTCGGCCCCTTTTCAAGTCCAAGGCGAAGAGCTGTACGTCACCGCTAGCTTAGGACTAGCGCTTGCGCCCTACGACGGCGAAGATGCCCAGACACTTTTACGCAATGCCGATGCCGCGATGTATCAAGCGAAGGCGAAGGGGCGCAATAACTATCAAGTTTATTTTGAAGAAATTAACGCCAATGCTCGGGTTCAGCTCAATTTAGAAACCGATCTGCGTAAGGCGATAGAAGGTAATGAGCTATTTTTGTGCTGTCAGCCCCAAGTGGATTTGATCAATGGGCAGTGGATTGGCCTAGAACCCACATTCCGCCCTTTGAAGTGTCACACTCAGGTATTAATGATAGAGCCCTGTTTTGGAAAGACTTTCATGGCTTAGCAGTTCAAATGAACTAAGTCAT
>JBGTIK010000173.1:0-23480 GCA_041745715.1 Phormidesmis sp. | reverse complement strand
TTGGGTGTTGTTGAAAAGAAGCGATCGCCTGCAACTATACCACTGTAAATTTTAAGCCAGCACGGGTAGGGTAGTTCATTTAACCTAAGCCCAAATCTGTAACAGCACCAACACTGCTAGAAGATACTAACTTGGCATATTTTGCTAGTACACCAGTTGTATAACGTGGTTTACGTGGTTGCCAAGCAGCGCGGCGTTGCTGTAATTCTTCATCGGATATGTGTAGGTGCAATGAGCGGGCATTGGCATCAATAGCAATCATATCGCCTTCAGCGACAAGAGCGATCGCACCCCCAACCGCTGCTTCTGGCGCAACATGACCAACTACCATCCCATAAGTACCACCGGAAAAACGCCCATCAGTAATCAGTCCGACAGAATCGCCCAAACCAGCACCAATAATTGCCGAGGTGGGTGCCAGCATTTCGCGCATCCCAGGACCTCCTTTTGGTCCTTCGTAGCGAATCACAATCACATCTCCAGCTTGAATCTGGCGTGCCAAAATTGCCAATAAGCAAGCTTCTTCAGATTCAAATACGCGGGCGGGACCTGTAATTTGGGCTTTTTTCACACCCGTAATTTTAGCGACAGCGCCTTCTGTTGCCAGATTTCCTCTAAGGATAGCTAAATGTCCTTGGGCATATAATGGGTTGTTCCAAGGACGAATCACATCTTGGTCAGCCCGTGGTTCATCTGGGATATCTGCTAAGACTTCAGCAATTGTTTGACCAGTAATAGTCAGGGCATCTGGGTGTAGTAAGTCATGCACTAGAAGCATTTTCATGACTTGGGGAATACCGCCAGCGGCATGCAAGTCAGTCGCCACATATTTACCGCTAGGCTTGAGATCGCATAGTACAGGAACGCGGGCGCGAATTGTTTCAAAGTCATCCAGGCACAACTCGGTGCCGGCAGCATTGGCGATCGCCAGCATATGCAATACTGCATTTGTAGAACCACCCACCGCCATAATTACCGAGATTGCATTTTCTAAAGCTTTGCGGGTAATAATTTTGCGAGGCCATAGTTGGTTGCGAATTGCCTCAACCAGAACAAATGCTGATTTTTCTGCACTGTCAGCTTTTTCTGCATCCTCAGCTGCCATTGTGGAGGAGTAGGGTAAACTCATCCCCATTGCTTCAAAAGCCGATGACATTGTGTTAGCAGTGAACATCCCGCCGCAAGATCCCGCACCAGGGCAGGCATGGCGCTCGACCGCATCTAAGCGAGCTTGATCGATCTTACCGGCGCTGTATTGGCCGACGGCTTCAAACGCGCTCACCACCGTCAGGTCTTCACCGTCTAAATGGCCGGGTTTAATCGTGCCGCCGTAAACAAATACAGCCGGGATGTTCATCCGGGCGATCGCCATCACCGCCCCCGGCATATTCTTATCGCAGCCGCCAATGGCCAGCACCCCATCCATGCTTTGACCCATGCAAGCCGTCTCAATCGAATCGGCAATGACTTCGCGCGAGACGAGCGAATATTTCATCCCCTCAGTACCCATTGAAATGCCGTCGCTGATGGTGATAGTGCCAAACATTTGCGGCATTGCGCCCGCTTCTCGCAGGGCCGTTTCTCCCCGCAACGCCAGCGAATTGATGCCCATATTGCAGGGTGTAATCGTGCTGTAGCCATTGGCAAGGCCGACGATAGGCTTACTAAAATCATCGTCTCCAAAGCCCACCGCTCTGAGCATCGCTCGGTTAGGAGCCCGCTGCACGCCTTGGGTGACTACCTGACTTCTGCGATTATCCGGCATTCGATCTGCTCCGAGTGTTTGAAAGCTGTTTAGTTCTCTATTGTTACAGAACTTTCGCCGCTCGGAGTCAGTGAAGCTGAATGAAATCAGATTTTTTAAAGTCAGACACTCTGATAAACGGTTAGCTAGATAGTTAGCGGCCCAGAATGAAAGGCAAAGGCGATCGCAGCACGGTGACGACCTGAGCGGCTTGTAAATGAACCGCAATCGTTTTTTGCCACTGACGCCGGTTTTCGAGCGTATAGAGATAGCCCAAAGCCACCATTCGCTGGTTTATTTCCATATTGCTCGATAGCTGAGCAGTGGTATTGAGCCAGCGACTGAGGCTGCTTGGCAGATCAGTTGTAAGCCGCAGCGGCAGCGTTGGGGTAGACAGAGACTGAGCGTAGGCAGCACTTAAAAACGGGCGATATTGATCGGCTTTGGGCGATCGCTGCTCAACAAAGCTCAACGTCACCCCGCGCAAAAGCTGCCGCAAATTTTCGGTTTCTTCCACTGGCCGCTCAGACATAAACGGCAGCTCACTCAAAGACTGATTGACATTAGCCGGATCGCCCACGCTCAGATGGGTGCCGCCAATGACTGCCAGTAAATATTTTGGCCCTGCAAGCTGGGTAAAGGGCTTTAACTGCTGCTCTAACGTCGGGGTGACGCTATCTTGCGTGCCGGTCAGCAGCAACGTTGGCACCGTTACTTTCGAGAGGCCAGCTTCGCCAAATAGCCGACCAACCAACGGGTTCATCGCAATTACCTGATTGATCCGCCCATCTTTGAGATCCGCCACCTGCTCAGGCAGATCTACCGCCGCGCACTGAAGCCAATCAGCGGGCGAAACGACCAAAGGCTGAATATTTTGGCAAAAGTCTTGGAGCGATCGCAAATCCAACGTCGCCCCTGCTAGCGCTAGCCCCGTATAGCCGCCTAAAGAGTGACCAATAATCGTCACATCTTCAGTATTAAACAGGCCGCTATAAAACGAATTGCCTGCACCTATCTGTGCCAGCTGATCGAGCACAAAGCTGACATCGCGAGGCCGATCTAAGAACTCGGTCGCAGGCAGAAGCCGACTCGGCGACTCCGCCAGCTCTGGATCTATCGGCAGATTGGTCAGCGCCTGCACGTTGCTGCCGGGATGCTCCACCGAGGCGACAGTAAACCCATAAGAAGCCAAATGCTTCGCAATGTAGTCGAGAAAATAGCGATCCGCCCCAAAGCCATGAGATAAAACCACCAAAGGCTTTCGATTCGTCTCTTCGTTTGGCGAGGCGTCTCGATGCCAATACAGCTCTACCGGAATTACCCGCTGACGCGCCGTATCTCGCAATGAAAGGGTACGCTGCGAAACGATAAAAGGCCCAGGTGCAGCGGGATTTATGTCTTTGGGCAAAGGGATACTAGCAGTTAAATCACCCGGTGCAACCGCTAATTCTTGCTCCAGCACACTGCTGAGCGATCGGCTCTCTAGCGCCGATAGGTTAAATTGCGAGGCTAGGGCTATAGCCGCACTGAGATCGACTTCTAATGTGTTTTGAGGAATCGCACGCAAAATGCCTAAAACGCTCAGACCATCTGCTTGATTCGCCGCTAGGCGAATCGCGGCCTGGAGCTGATTGATGCCTAAATTGGGCGCGATTCGAGAGAGCGTCGCCAGCAGCAATTCGCCATTAGGCGAGGCCAAAACGTCTTCTATAAGGCGATCGCCCATGCGCGGATCGAGCGCCAGCGTCTGTTGCAAGCTCGTCTGTACTTGAGGTGAAAGGAACCGCTCATAAAGTCGCAAGCTAGGCGGCACCGCCCCGGTTCGGGCAAATGTCTCCAAATCGCTCAGCTCAATAGATTGACTCAAAGGGCCAATTTTGAGCAACAGTCGTTCAGCCGCTAGCCCCGGTGATGCCGCCAAAGCTGCCAACCCCAAGCCCAAAAAGCTTGCTCTCAAACTGGTCTTGAAACCATTATTTAAGCCTTCAGCGGTGAAGACGCTTGTTTTTAGACCTTTTACCAGCACATACAACACACCAAACGATTGGCTTAAACTCATGAGCTATCAAAATGGGTGATTAATGTGGGCAAACGTTGTGTCGTCTCAGCCAGCGCGCGCTGTTCCGACAAATTTCTGGCCGCTTTCTGGCCGCTTTTGGGTCGTTCTCTGGCCGCTGTCTGGCCGGTGTCTGGTCGCAGGTTGTAACACCCCACCAAGAAGACTTGATACAATCATATTACCCACTCACTCTGATGCTGTTCAGGTGGGGTCAATATTTTTTTTGACAGTTCTACCCAAAGGCACAGCTTTAAAGAGGTTTTACCCGATCACACTGATCAAGCCCGATCATCCCAATCAAGCGTAAATCACGCAGACAGCGGCTGGTGAGGGCATAATGCACAAGTCATTAGCCATATTCTATTTCAGCCTTTAAAAACATTCACCAATAACCTAGAATTCGGCCATAAATGAGCGAGTTTAAAAACCACCGAATTAGGAGCAATTAATGGCAGATCCCGGTAAAAAACAGCAATTAGATGATTTTTCAATGCCTCGCAGCAGGTATCAGGGCGAATTTACTCCCGAAAATTTGGCCTTCAATGCCAATTTGCAGGAGTTTGCGCAGCGAGTGGCGCTGATTTGTGCACTTGAAACGGGCGGTAAAGTCAGCAGCAGCGAAGCCTATGACGATATCAAAAAGCTCTGGAAGGAGCTAAAAGCGTCTAAGAAAAGTTTGCTAAAAAGTCCAGAAGAGTTATAGGTAGGCTAGTTGTAAGCCTCAGCTCAACTTGCGAAATCGCAGATAGGGAATCATATCTAGGGAACCACGTCTAGAGAATGGCGTTAAGGCCAAGGTCTTTGAGGCCCTGACGGAGGTGATCGCTCGCCAGCGGATCGGTGTTTTCCATCAGGGCGATCGCTTGTTCAAAGGCCCGCTTGCTTTCCGGCAGTTTACCTAACTTGAACAGTACCACCGCTAAATTTTGATACGCCTCTGCGTAGTTAGGATCTAGCGTTAGGGTGTACTCATAGGCTCGTAGCGCTGGCTCTAAGTGCCCTTTAGTGCGGTGCACCACGCCCATATTAAAGTAAGCCATCGGCTGATCGGGAGCAATTCGTGCAGCTGCTTCATACTGCGCCATTGCCCCATCCAAATCGCCTTTGAGCATCAGTAAAGCCCCCAGGTTTTGATATGCGCCGAGCTTAAGCTTCGGATCAATGGGAACTGCTATAGCCGCTCTATAGTTTTCTTCGGCTGCCGCTATTGCTTCATCAACTTTTTCTGTAGAACCTGACACCAGGTGCCGATGTGTGATCCCCAGGTGATAGTGCAATTCATATTCCGTCAGCGGGTCAAAATTACCGGATCTAAGCGCTTGGGTTAAGATTGCTAGCGCCTTGTCCCACTCGTCATTTTGGGTGTACAAAGCGCCCAATTTGTTGGCGATATAGCTATCTTCGGGATGCTTGGCCAAATGTGCGGCCATAATTCGCTGAGCCCGTGCGAACTTGTCTTTGGCTGCGATCGCATCCACCCGGTAGCCCGTATGGCCGATTCCCACCCCATCAAACTGCGCAATTTGCCAGTGCGATTCTCTCGCCATCAGCACCTCAACGCTTTCATCTACGCCCTCGTGATAGGGTCGTACAAACTTGATTTCTGGCAGATTGCGAAACAATCTCGACACCCGTGTGTAAGGCGCTTGCTCAGCTCCGATCTCTTGACGCAGCATGGTCACAAGCAGCGTATCTTCAGGTTTTATTTGCCCTAGCGGCTGATTTTGCTTAATCGTCGCAATCAGATGCCGACCCTGTTGAGTCAAAGTTTCATCCGCGTCCAGCACCAAAATCCACTCTTGAGTCGCCTGATCAATCGAGACATTGCGCGCATGGGCAAAATCGTCGCCCCATATCAAAAAATTCACCTTTGCCCCAGACGCTTGTGCAATCATCGGCGTATTGTCACCGGAGCCGGTATCAATCACCACAATTTCATCTGCCAAATCTTTCACACTTGCAAGGCAGCGAGGCAAATTTGCCGCTTCATCTTTCACAATCATACAGAGGCTAAGTGTGGCCATGAGCAATGATCTCTTTTGAGTTAGGGTGAGTTAGGGCGTTGCCATTATAAGGGGAATGGCCAGAGGGAATGGCCAGAGGAAATGACTAGAGAAAAGGCAGGCCAACATGACCAGAGAAACGACCCTTACCGTCGCCAAATGGAGTGCACATGCCGCTCAGTCAAATCATCACTAAGGCAACCTATAGTAAGGTGCCGCAGGCGTAACCATTCAGGAGTCTGCTAATAGCTCCTTTGATAGAGTTACAGAGATTCTATCTGCGATAGAAGATAAACATTCTCAATGGGTCAGTCCTATGTCAGGCACGTTTGATCGATTCACTCGCCGTAGTGCGATCGCCAGCATTAACGCCTATCAACGATTTTTATCACCCCGTAAGGGATTTGCTTGTCCGCACCGGGTGCTTTATGGCGAGTCTTGCTCAAATTATGTCAAGCGGCTTTTGGGCCAGCAGAGCTTGCTATCTACAGTACAAATGGCTCCGCAACGCTTTCGAGCCTGCCAAGCTGCGGCGTCAACGTTGCAATCAAGGGTCAAACCGCAGAGTAGCTGTATTGTCATTCCCTGCTGCATTCCGCTTTGATGCCCCTTTGACCTCTTTGAATACCCAAAAGCTGCTAAAAGCTATGTTACACCAAAGGGAAAGAGGTGTTTTGAAGGGTGAGCTTAGAGCCTGAATGATAAAAGAATAATCGCCCTCAACCCCAAGCTCCTCATCCTAAATGAACCCTTTTCCGCACTCAGCATCTCGGTTCAAGCGCTAATTCCACATCTGCTTTCTGAGCTAAATCAACAGCTTAATATGAGCTATTTGTTTATCTCTCCGGATCTCAATATATTATCTCAATATATTGACATGGCTATGTGATCGCATTCTCTTCATGTACCTCGACAAACTCGTCTAGTAGCTGCCTTAGCTTGAAGGTGAGCCGGTGATGTATAAGCAGCGTAACTAATCATTTGAAAGAGGCTCATCTCTCTCCTCTGACCAAGGCCAAAACCAAAGATACGAAGTTTACTAAAGACGTTACATATTATTTATTAAGGAAAGAAAATGGCAGTTCGTTATTTTTCACTGGTTGTTGGTTTCGTCTACACGCTGATGGGCTTGTTAGGGTTTTTCCCTGGTTTTGTTGAACCCGGCCATGCCCCTGACATTATGGCTCAAGTCGCAACCGGTACAACCGCAGGCTTTGGCTATCTGTTTGGTTTGTTTCCAGTCACCACCGTTAACAATATTTTCAATTTGATCATTGGTCTCATTGGGATTGCTGGCTTTTTAGGAACAGAGCCTGCGGCCCGCATTATTGCTGATTCGTTTGCAGTTTGGTTTGGACTTTTGACCTTGTTGGGCCTCATTCCTTTTGCTAATACGACCTTTGGCCTGATGCCTATTTTCGGTAGTGACGTTTGGTTGCACCTAACGACCAGCGTACTAGCGGCATACTTTGGCTTCGCTCGCGACAATGGTCGGCTACGCAATCAGCCCAATCAGACTTTGCAAGTTCAAGACCCCTATGAAAGAACTAAATTCTTGTAAGAGGTTTTTACCGGAATTTTCGTGAGGCAATTTTTCCTAACGATTAAAACCTTCATTTATTGAAATGGATGGAGCAGTTTTCAAATGCTAACGGGAGCTTGAGTCCTTACAGATGAGCATTTGGAGATCTGCTCCATTTTTTTGGTTAGCTGCGGGGATTAGGTGACCCTTACTACAATTCACCCTTTCTACACTGCGTAAACTAACGGTATCTCTGCTACGGGGTTACCTGATTGCGTTCTCTAGAACAAAGCGCGTTCCAGCGCGTTTTTACTGGCATCGTATTTTTTTCGACTACCATCGTAGTCGCTGTTGTTGGCTACATTCTGGCAGGCTGGACGCCCCTTGATGCGGTTTATATGGTGGTGATCACTATTTTTGGTGTGGGGTATGGCGAAGTCAATCCGCTGAATACGGCTGGCCTGAGAGTCTTTACAATTTTAGTGATCATTGCCGGAGCGCTGTCGGTAGCTTACACCGTGGCCGGGTTTGTGCAAGTCGTGACCGAAGGTGAAATTAGCCGTGCGCTTCATATTAGGCAAATGACTCAAGAAATTCAAAAACTATCGAACCACGTAATTGTGTGTGGCTACGGGCGCATGGGCCAAATGCTGAGTAAAAAGCTGATTGAAGATCAGCAAAAGTTCATCATTTTAGACCGTAATCCTGACCGAATTAGCGCCGCTCAAGAAAAAGGCTATCTGGTGTATTTGGGTAATGCGACCGATGAAACTCACCTGCTAGCCGTGGGGGTAGATCGCGCTCGGGTATTAGCAACTGTACTGCCGGACGATGCGGCGAATGTGTTTATTAGCCTCACCGTGCGTGAGCTAAATCCTAAAGTGATGGTTGTCGCCAGAGGAACGCTGCCAACTTCGACTAAAAAGCTGCGCTTAGCGGGGGCCGATCAGGTGATTTCGCCGACTGCCATTGGCGCACTGCGCATGGCTCACCTGATTAGCCATCCAAACGCGGTTAACTTTATTGCCCAAGATGATGGCCGCGCGAATCTGAACGAACTGCTGGCCGAGATTGATATTCAGGTAAACGAGCTAACGGTTTCACCCGATTCGGCGCTGCTGAAACGCACAATTGGTGATGTGGAAAGTCACAGTCAAGGGACATTTATTGTAGTAGCACTGAAGCGGGCAAATGGCACGATTATTGTGCATCCAGCTCATCAAGAGGTGTTGCAAGAAAATGATGCGGTGATGATTATGGGGCATCAAGGGGATATGCCTAATTTTGCGCAGCGCTCGGCGATGAAGAGTCAGTTGCGCTACCGGGGGGCGAAGGTGCGGTGAGGTGGTGAAAAGGAGAGAAGAAAAGAGAGAGTTATTTTAGGTGGTGATCGAAAAAGGTCATCGTTTGGGTGAGGATGTCGGGATCAATTTCTGCTTGCCCTTCTCCGTTGGTATCATGTCCGCGATCTTCGTCTCGATAAAATTCTACAGGTACGCCTTTGGCCCGTAGCGCTTTGGCTAGAAGTTCGCTCTGAGATATTGGCACGATAGAATCTTTGACGCCGTGCAAAATCCAAAAGGGCGGATTGTCGGCGGTGATGAAGGTAATCGGATTGGCGAGGGCAACTAAGTCTGGATGGTCGGGAATAGGCCCACCAATGAGCTGAGTTATGACTCTAGTAAGGTGTGCCCAAGGCCGATTTTTCAGCGCCTCGAATTCTTCCGCTGTCGGCGCGCCCTCAAACGCTAGCGGCACCTGCGAAAAATCGGTGGGCCCAAACCAATCGACGACGGCCTGGACGGCGCTTGAATAGTTGCTATTGCCCAAGTCACCTTCAAGTTCGCTCACGCCTGCCGAGGTGCCAAGCAAAGCGCTCAAGTGCCCGCCCGCAGAGCCGCCGATCGCACCAAATTTGTCGGGATTGAGGTGGTAGGTGGTAGCGTTAGCACGAAGCCAGCGCACGGCTGCTTTGACGTCGTAAATTTGGGCCGGGGAAATAGCCTGAGTGCTGTAGCGGTAGCTCACACAGGCGACGGTGTAGCCATAGTGACTCAGCAGCTCACCGGGACAGGTTTTACGAGAGTTTTCTTCCCAGCCGCCGCCGTGGATATAGATGAGTACGGGCCAGCCTTCGGGCGGCTCTTCGCTGAGCTGATAGAGGTCTAGTTGCAGCGATCGCCGCTCACTCCCCACCTGATAGCTAGCAAATTCTAGATCGGCTACCACGTTTACTTCTAGCGGATCACGGGCAAGTTCACAGCTTGAGAGCATGACCGCTGTACTGACGGCTTGTAAAGCTTTTTGTAATCGCGATCGCACCTTCACTCCTCTCATACCCACCATCTGTTTCACCTAATTGTTTCAATCATCTGTTTCAGTCACCGGTGCTAGCAGCAATATCGGCCAGTCTTTTGAGAATTTGCAGCGTTTTCTCTAAATCGTTGGCCCGATCTACAATCAGCTCTTCTGACTGCGCATAGGTGGGCTTGGAACGGCGATCTAGCTTGATGAAGATAAAGTTACGGCCATTGGTGACCATGCCGTAAAGCGTTTTTTGTGGGGTGGGTGCTGCCAGCATGTAGGCCAGCACCTGCGGAATGCCGACCGCAAGCGAAAAGCCTGCCCGCTTCGATTCAATCGTCAAAACCCAAAGTAAATCTTTAATCACCAGCACGTCTAATCGCCCTCGAAGCAGCGTTTTTTCGTCATTGGCAATGATTTCAACTGATTTTTCTGTTTCTAGATAAAACGGGGGCAAAAACAGCCCTGCGGCATCTAACAAAGGCGACACCATCGTTAGGCTCACAGTATTTTCGAGCGCTGAGCGAGCTTCAAAATTTTGATAGATGGCGCGAATGCGGGCTAAGCGATCTGCTTCAAAGCGGGTGAGTGGGAGCAGTTGCGTTTGCCACTCCGAGAAAAAATCTGTATCAGTTGATTTTTGCAGGTCAAACGCTTGCTTGAGCGACTGTAGGGTGAGTTTTTCGATGGCGATCGCTTGCGTCATGTCATTTTCCAGCTACTCAACGAAAAATCCAGCTAAAATATCCGCTCAGGCAAAATTCAAAACCGACAATTGCCACATCCTACTATGCTAACTAACGTGACTGGCTAAAAGCGATTCACCATTGGCCAATAGGTAATGTACAGATGATGAAACAATTTTACCGGCTCCCCCGCTGGCTACGGATCGTGCTTCCGGCGATATTTGTCTCACTGTGTGTGGGCATTAATGCAGTGGCCTTTACCGAAATGATGACGTTGTTTCCGCAAATCAACCCCAGTCAGATTTTCAATCAAACTATTTTAGAGCAAGCTGAAGCCAAGCTAGCCTCACCCACTAAGCTACCCGTTTTACCAACTGCTACCGCCTCATCCACGCTTCCATTCGAGCCAGTATCTGAGCCAGTACCTGAGCCAGTACCTGAGCCAGATACTTTGACTATTGAGGCCAAATACGGCCATCTTCCTTACGCCGAAGGCAATGCGATCGCAATGGAGCGAATTGCTAGCTACGCCGAAGGTGACACCCAGCGCTATGAAATGCTGCACAGCGATGCGGCTGCCGCCCTGCTAGACATGGTAGCGGCGGCTAGAGTCGATGGGGTTTGGCTGGTGCCCACGTCCGGCTTTCGCACGATTGCTGAGCAGCGCACGCTGTTCAACGCCCAAATGGCGACCAAAGGTTCGCCCGAAGCTGCCGCTCTCACTAGCGCCCCCCCAGGCTATAGCGAACACCACACCGGCTACGCAGTCGATCTCACCGATGGCACCTTGCCCCAGGCAGAAGATGTTTCACCCGCTTTTGCCGAGTCATTTGCTTACGAGTGGCTGCTGGCCAATGCGGATCGCTTCGACTTTGAACTCTCTTTTGCAGATAACAATTCTCAAGGCATTGCTTACGAGCCCTGGCACTGGCGCTATATCGGCAGTGCCGCTGCTAAAGCCCTATTTCGCCCTCAATCGAGTGCCCAATCGAGTGCCCCATTGACTATCCAGCCGTAACCTTGCGATTACTCCAGTGCCTTGACCGATTTTCCTGTTGTTTATCACCTGGATTATGTCACGCCCTTACCTGACGGGCATCGATTTCCGATGCCTAAGTTTCGGTTACTGAAAGAATTGCTGCTGCGCGATCGCGTTATTCAATCCAGCCAGATCTATCAGCCCGGTGCGCCGCCGCGCGAATGGCTGATGCTGGTGCACGATGCAGACTACGTGCGTGATTACTGCGAAGGCACGTTGGACAGTAAGGCTCAGCGGCGAATTGGCCTGCCTTGGAGCGAAGGCTTGGTGAGGCGCACTTGTACAGCCGTTGGCGGTACTATTTTGACGGCTAAGCTGGCCTTGCAGCAGGGCATTGCCTGCAACACGGCGGGCGGTACGCACCATGCGTTTCCGAGCTATGGGTCAGGGTTTTGTATTTTTAACGATTTAGCGATCGCGCTCAAAGTGCTTCAGGCTCAAGGGCTCATCCGCACGGCGTTAATTGTCGATCTCGATGTGCATCAGGGTGACGGCAGTGCCTTCATTTTTCAGCATGACCAGAGCGTGTTTACGTTTTCGATGCACTGTGGCGTCAACTTTCCGGGGCGTAAGCAGCAAAGCGATTTAGACGTGCCGCTAGCAGAAGGCATGGGCGATGAAGACTATTTAGCAGTGCTGCGATCGCACCTTTTTCCACTGCTGACCCGCTTGCAGCCGGATATTGTGCTCTACGATGCTGGAGTCGATGTGCATCAAGATGATCGGCTGGGGAAGTTGGCGCTGACAGATGGGGGAATTTATGAGCGCGATCGCACGGTGCTACAAGCCTGCAAAACCGGCGGCTACCCGGTCGCCTGCGTGATCGGCGGCGGCTATGGTGAAGATATGGACGCCCTGATTTACCGGCATTCGTTGCTGCATAGAGCAGCTAAGGCAGTCTGGACGCCCTAAACCGCTGCGCTAATGGCAAAATAGACATAGCTTTTAGCTTTCGTTCAGCTTCCATTTAGCCTTGTCATGTCTTTAACCGTTGCCACCTTCTATAAATTTGTCGCTTTGCCTGACTATAAAAACCTCCAGCAACCGCTGAAAGAGATTTGCCAAGCTCAACAGGTGAAAGGGACGATTTTACTCGCAGCAGAGGGCATTAACGGCACCCTCGCCGGAACCCGCCACGGCATTGACGCGGTATTGGATCACATTCAAACAGACCAGCGGCTAAACGATCTGGACATTAAAGAATCTCCAGCAGCCGATTTTCCGTTTGAGAAGCTGAAAGTTCGACTTAAAAAAGAGATTGTGACCTTGGGCTTACCCGAAGTTAGCCCGACTCAGCAGGTCGGCACCTATGTCACGGCTCAGCAGTGGAATGATCTAATTGCCGATCCTACGGTCACTGTAATAGATACTCGAAACGATTATGAAGTGGGTATGGGCACATTCAAGCGGGCTCAAAACCCTAACACGGCTACTTTTAACGAATTTCCTGACTACACCAAGAACAACTTAGATCCGGCTAAGCACAAAAAAGTAGCGATGTTTTGCACGGGCGGCGTTCGCTGTGAAAAGGCGTCTTCTTACCTGCTCTCTCAAGGGTTTGAAGCGGTCTATCATCTCAAAGGCGGCATCTTAAAATATTTGGAAGAGATTCCTGAAGAACAAAGCCTATGGCAGGGCGAGTGCTTTGTGTTTGATGAGCGCGTTGCCATTACTCACCGCCTTGAAACCGGCTCGTATGCGCTGTGCTACGCCTGCGGACATCCCATTTCACCGGATGATTTGGCCAGCGATCGCTATGAAAGTGAGGTGTCTTGCCCGCATTGTTTTGAACAGTTGAATGGTCAGAGGCGCGATCACCTGCGCGAACGAAAGCGTCAACGTCATCTAAGCCAGCGCCATCTAGCGCCGTAATACTCTTTTCAATATCTCTCTTCTGTACAAGCAGCAAGCAGATGTACAAGCAGCAATCAGAACATGTTTAGGCCATAGCAATTGGTGCGAGTATCGTCAGCGCTTTATGAATACACTCAAATTCCACAGGCGTGGTGCCAAAGATTTCACCATCGACTACTACTTTTTGGGGCGGATGGGTGGTGACTTTAATGCTAGGTACGCGAAGGGTGAGAATATCTTCGTTTTGGGTGGGGCGCTTGGCGAGAGCGGCTGTAAATAGATCAGCGATCGCCCCCATACTTTGCAATCTCGCTCCTAATCCTTGCGATTCGGTGGGTGTCAGGCCAATCGTGACATCCAGCAATCCATCGTCAGCCACCACTTCACCAAAGCCTTGAGCCATAACCGAGGTCGGCGGCGCGGCATTGGCGACCGTAATCGCTCCACACTGGAATTTATTCACATGGCCATCGATTTCTAGCTCGACGTCAAAAATCTCCTGATCGCCGAGCTGCTGCACACCTGCCACCAGATAAGCAAATACCCCCAAGCGGTTTTTCATTTCTCGATTGGCCCGCTCTACCGTTTCGGCTTCAAAGCCAATCCCTGCCAAAAGCACCATCGGCGCACCATTGCAGGTAGCCACATCGACCTGCTTGGTCGTACCTGCCAAAATCGTCTCACAAGCTTCGCGTAAGTTCGTCGGGATACCGAGCGCTACCGAAAAAGCATTGGCCGTACCGCGTGGAATCACACCCAGCGGAATATCGGTTTTAATCACGGCTTCAGCCACCGCCGACACGGTGCCATCTCCACCTGAGGCCAAGATTAGATCTGCGCCAGCAGCGATCGCCTCACGCGCCTGATCTCCCGCGCTCACATCAGCTTCAGTGCAGATCACATTCACCTGAATCTGCGGCTCTAAAATCTTGCGGATCAGCTTGAGATCTTGATTGGGATCGCCTTGGCCTGCGACCGGATTGAAAATCAAATGGGCAATTCGACTTTTGGCCAGCGATAGCACCACCGCGCGGGCAGTCGCCAGATTGACGGCTAGCGGTACGTTGTGCAGTTGGCACATCCGCATCATTGTCGTGATATCGGTGATGGAATTTTGAGCTGGCAGCGAATCGGTCAGAAAGATCACCGCTGCCATTTGGTTCTCAGCCACGCGGGCCGCAATTTGAATGTCGCCGCCTTGAGAACCTGGCAGCAGCTTTTCGACGCTGAGCGGCGTATTTTGAATGAGGTAATCGCCCGTCGTCTCAGTGGCAATGAGCTGATAGCGACTGAGCAATCCTGCATGTTCGTTAGCAAATGCAACGAGGGCATCTTTTTGGCTATCGTGCGCTGTCAGCGCAAGCATAATTGGCATAGTTTTTTATTTCATCTTATCGGGTAGTCTCCCGAAAAAACCGGTCATTAGCTGCAATACTAGCCGCTTCAGGGGGCAGATACTGTCCAGTAGCCAAATCCCTATCCGCCGAGCTACCACTAAAGGTAGAAAGCGGTTGGAAAAAGCCCGATTGAGAAAATCAGTCAGACTCAAGGTGAACCAGTTTTCTGTTTTGCGCCAACGTTCGTAGCGTTTGAGCACCCTTAAGCGGCTAAAATCTTCTCCGGCTTGAGCAGCGCCTTGAATCACCTCAGCTAGCGCCGCCGCATCGCGAATGCCCATATTCAGCCCCTGTCCGCCGACTGGATGGCAGCAGTGGGCCGCATCCCCAATCAGGGCAATCCCTGCCTGGACGTATTGCTGACTTTGCATGAGCTGCACCGGAAACATCATGGGCTCATTGACCAGCTTTAAGTCGCCCATGTCGTTGCCATAGCGGGCCTGCAACTCTTTTAAAAACTGTTCTTTCGGTAGTGCCAAGAGCGCTTTGGCTTCAGCGTGGGGCGCTGTCCAGACGATTTGGCAGCGGTTGTGAGGCAGGGGCAAAATTGCAAATGGGCCGCTGGGCCAAAATTTTTCGTAGGCGGTGTTGTGATGAGGCTGTGCGGGTTCAAGGATGGCGGTAATGCATGACTGCCAGTATTTCCAGCCGAAGGTTTTGATGTGGGCGCGCGATCGCACTTGCGATTGCGCGCCATCTGCCCCAACAAGTAGCCGAGCCGTCAGCCGATAGCGTACTTTTTTATGCTCAAGCGTAACTTGATGTAGCCTTTCTTTTTCAGCCAAATCAACTTGTTCTAGAGTTTGTTCTGTACTCATCAACTGGCTTTCACACCAATAGTCTATTTCCGGTGCTGCCTGCACCGCTGCCTGCAAAGCCAACATCAGCACCGTATGCTCAGCCGAATAGTAAACGGCCTCCGGCTGTGTGTTTTTGGCCTGTCTATTTTTAGTAGGTCTATTAGAACGCCTAGAACGCCCATCTTCAGGGCGAAAGGTCAAAGCTTTGGAGTAGTCAGCATCCGACAGCTTAACTTGCTGAAAATGGGTAAGCTGCGGCCCCACCATATCCCATAGCCCAAGCCCGCTCAAAATGCCCGCAGAGACAGGAGAAAAGGCATAGGCCCGCTGCCGACTAGCCGATTGCTGCGCCGATTGCGCTTCAATTACAGCCACTCGCAAGCCCGTAGATCGCAAGCTACAGGCACAGACCAAGCCGCTGATGCCGCCGCCCACAATCACCACGTCGTAGGCCTTCGTCACCGGCCCAGAAGCAAGAGACTCAACCGGTATATCTGAGCAGCGAGTCAGTAAATTGGCAGGCATAGCAGTCAAGTAAATACCTTTATCACCCTTATATTCTTACGCGCAATCGAAGATCTATCAACCTTTGAATTAGATCACAGGTCATGACCGCACAGCGACCCGCTCAGCGATTCTTATAGGGCAAGTACATATTCCTACTTAGTTGGCTACTTAGTGGGTTGCGTATTAGTTGCGTATTTAGTTGCGTAGTGAAGTCGTTTCTCACCTACTAAATAGCTTGTAATTTTGAGATTCACTTACAACCAGAGCAATATGTCAATATCAATTGCTTTAACTTATGTAAACGATAAGCTAAAGCAATCACTCACAGAAAAGCCGCAAAGCAGTGTCTCTTCGTCGGGTAGATTATGTCAATTTGTGTCACATAAAGCCGTTGGCCCCCACGGCATAGAGGTTTTTTGGTACAACTTTAGAGTCGAAAAGAAAATTAATTGAAGTAAAGAAACGTTTCGCTACCTCAATTTAACGCCCTTGTAAATGTGTCTTTCTATTAAGAAGCTCATCGTTTTGCAAGGCCAAAAGACATTTCACCGTTTAGGAGTCCATTGCGCATGTTCACTCAGGTTCGGCCCACTGTCAGACACGTTGTCCCAAAAGAATTGGGCGATCGCTCTCTGGTTAAGGTGGTCTATGTCGTCCTCGAGCCTCAGTACCAAAGCTCTCTGTCAGCAGCGGTGCGCTCTATCAATGAAAACAATACTCAAATCGCTGTGGAAATTAGCGGCTACCTGATTGAGGAGCTGCGCAGCGAGAGCAATTTTGAAGACTTTAAGCGCGATATTGCGGCAGCGAATATTTTTATTGGCTCGCTGATTTTTGTTGAAGAGCTGGCCGAGAAGGTAGAAGCAGCGGTGAAGCCTCATCGCGATCGCCTAGATGCGGCAGTCGTTTTCCCGTCTATGCCTCAAGTCATGCGCCTGAACAAGCTCGGCAGCTTCAATATGGCGCAGCTAGGCCAGTCCAAAAGCGTGATTGGCGACTTTATGAAAAAGCGCCGACAAAAGCAAGGCAGCGGCTTTGAAGACGCCATGCTGAAGCTTTTGCGGACGCTACCTAAGGTTTTGAAGTATCTGCCGGTAGATAAAGCTCAAGATGCCCGCAACTTCATGCTGAGCTTTCAGTATTGGCTCGGCGGCTCGGCTGAAAACCTAGAAAACTTTTTGCTGATGCTAGCGGATCGCTACGTTCTGCCTCACCAGCAGCTTGAGGGTGCGCCCAAAGCGACTGGGCTGAGCTACGAGCAGCCAGTAACCTTTCCTGACCTCGGCATTTGGCATCCCCTAGCGCCGATGATGTTTGAAGATCTAAAGGAATACCTAAACTGGTACGACTCTCGCAGCGATATTCCTGAGATTGCGCGCAATCCGAATGCGCCGTGCGTGGGCATTGTATTGCAGCGGACACACTTGGTCACAGGTGACGATGCGCACTATGTTTCGATTGTGCAAGAGCTGGAGTACATGGGCGCGCGTGTTATCCCTGTGTTTGCCGGTGGTCTAGACTTTTCCAAGCCGGTTGATGCCTACTTTTTCGATCCGTTGAATCCGACCGAAGCCATTGTCGATTCAGTGGTTTCACTCACTGGGTTTGCGCTAGTCGGTGGCCCCGCTAGACAAGATCATCCGAAAGCCATTGAAGCGCTGCAAAAGCTGAACCGTCCTTACATGGTGTCTTTGCCGCTGGTGTTTCAGACCACGGAAGAGTGGGAGGCCAGTGACTTGGGGCTGCACCCAATTCAGGTGGCTTTGCAGATGGCAATTCCTGAACTAGACGGCGCGATTGAGCCAATCATTATGTCGGGCAGGGATGGGGCCACCGGTCGAGCTATTACCCTGCAAGATCGGGTAGAGGCGATTTCGACGCGATCGTTGAAATGGGCGCGGTTGCGCAAACTGCCACGCATCGAGAAGAAGCTGGCGATCACAGTCTTTAGCTTCCCGCCCGATAAGGGAAATGTTGGAACGGCGGCTTATCTCAACGTGTTTGGCTCCATTTTCCGAGTCATGGAAGAAATGAAGGCGCAGGGCTATCACATTGAAGATATGCCAGAGACGTCTGAAGCCCTGATGCAGATGGTGATTCACGATGCACAGGCGCAGTTCAACAGCCCGAACTTGAACATTGCTCATAAAATGTCGGTGGCTGAGTACGAAGAGCTGACGCCTTACTCTGAGAGACTCGAAGAAAACTGGGGCCCGCCGCCAGGACAGCTCAATACCGACGGGCAAAATCTGTTGGTGTATGGCAAAACATTTGGCAATGTGTTCATTGGGGTGCAGCCGACGTTTGGCTATGAAGGCGATCCGATGAGACTGTTGTTCTCGCGCTCGGCGAGTCCGCATCACGGGTTTGCGGCTTATTACACCTATTTGGAGAAAATTTGGAAGGCGGATGCGGTGCTGCATTTTGGCACACACGGCTCTTTGGAATTTATGCCAGGTAAGCAAATGGGGATGTCGGCGAAGTGCTATCCCGATAATTTGATTGGCAGTACGCCTAATTTGTATTACTACGCGGCGAACAATCCTTCGGAAGCGACGATTGCCAAGCGCCGTGGCTATGCGGAAATTATTAGCTACCTGACGCCGCCTGCTGAAAATGCTGGCCTGTACAAAGGGCTCAAGGAGCTGAGTGAACTGATTGCGTCTTATCAGACGCTGAAAGAAGGCGGCAGAGGCATTCCGATTGTGAATGCGATTATCGAAAAGGCGCGTCAGGTCAATTTGGATAAAGACATTGCGCTGCCCGCAGAAGATTCGAGCGACTTGAGTAAGGAAGATCGCGATACGCTGGTGGGCAAGGTCTATATCAAGCTGATGGAGATTGAGTCTCGCCTGTTGCCTTGCGGGCTGCATGTGGTGGGTGAGCCGCCGACAGCAGAAGAGGCAGTAGCTACGCTAGTAAATATTGCCAGTCTTGATCGGCCAGAAGAAGAGAAAAAGAGTCTTCAGCGGATTGTGGCGGAAAGTATTGGGCGCGATATTGATCAGATTTATGCAAGCAGCGATCGCGGCAACCTAGAAGACGTACAAACCCTGTATGACATCAACAGCGCCGTTCGCGCTGCCGTTGCGGCGATGGTACAGGAACAAATTAACGACGATGGGCGAGTATCGGCAGGCTCCATGCTGTCGATGTTCAACTTTGGCGGCGGTAAGGCCGTCTGGACAGTCGCGCTGCACGATTTGGGTTACAAAAATATTGAAGATGACTCGCTCACCACGTTGTTTGAGTACCTTCAGTTTTGCCTGAAGCAGGTGGTTGCCGATAACGAATTGGCTTCGCTGCTACGGGCATTAGATGGCGAGTATGTGCTTCCTGGCCCTGGTGGCGATCCGATTCGTAACCCGGATGTGCTGCCGACTGGAAAGAACATTCATGCGCTTGATCCGCAATCAATTCCAACTTCGGCGGCAGTGCAGTCGGCTAAAATTGTGGTGGATCGCTTAATTGCTAGGCAGCAGGCCGAAAACGATGGTGCCTATCCTGAAACCATTGCCACGGTGCTATGGGGCACTGACAACATCAAAACCTACGGTGAATCGCTGGCGCAAATGATGTGGTTTGTCGGGGTGAAGCCGATGCCAGATGCGCTGGGCCGGATGAATAAGCTGGAGCTAATTTCGCTCGAAGAGCTAGGTCGGCCTCGAATTGATGTGGTGATTAACTGCTCTGGCGTTTTCCGCGATTTGTTTGTGAATCAAATGGCGCTGCTAGATCGGGCGGTCAAAATGGCGGCTGAAGCAGATGAACCCTTGGCGATGAATTATGTGCGTAAGCACGCGATGGCCCAAGCAGAAGAGTTTGGCATAACGCTGCGCAGTGCGGCGACGCGGATTTTCTCGAATGCTTCGGGTTCTTATGCGGCAAATGTGAATTTGGCAGTAGAGAACAGCAGCTGGGAAGAAGAACAAGAATTGCGCGATATGTATTTGGCGCGGAAATCTTTCTCCTTTAACTGCGACAATCCGGGCGTGATGGATGAATCTCGTGGGCTGTTGGAAGCATCGTTAAAAACGGCGGATGTGACGTTCCAGAACCTGGATTCTTCTGAGATTTCGCTTACAGATGTGTCTCACTACTTTGACTCTGACCCGACTAAGGTGGTGGCAAGTTTGAGAGAAGATGGCAAAAAGCCTGCTTCTTTTATCGCGGATACGACCACTGCAAATGCGCAGGTGCGATCGCTCTCCGAAACCGTCCGCTTAGATGCCCGCACAAAAATGCTAAATCCTAAGTGGTACGAAGGAATGCTCTCTAACGGCTACGAGGGCGTCCGCGAAATCTCGAACCGCCTGGTAAACACAATGGGCTGGTCAGCTACGGCTGATGCGGTCGATAACTGGGTGTATGAAGATACCAATGAAACCTTTATCAACGATCCGGAGATGTGCAAGCGGCTGATGGATTTGAACCCCAATTCTTTTCGCCGGATGGTGACGACGTTGCTAGAAGTGAACGGTCGTGGCTACTGGGAGACGAGTGATGAGAACATAGAAAGGCTTCAGGAGCTTTACGAAGAAGTCGAGAACCGGATTGAAGGGGTTGAGTAAGAAGTGTTTTGGGTTTGTGATTGAATAGCTAAAAGGGGGGTAGGCAAGAAGGTCTATCTCCCTTTTTTATCTAGAAAAATGCCGAATTGAGCAGTTGCGTGAGATCATTGCAAAAAGAGATGTTTGGCGGCAGTGTCGCTAATCGGGGCTATCGGAAAAGTCAATATTGGACTGTAAGCGGTAGGTAATAATCGCTGCGAGAACACATAGGCAGGCGAGTGATCGCACCACCCCCACCACGCCAATGCTCTCCTGCAATACCGGCAAACACAAAGCCCCTAAAACCGCGCCTGCTTTCGCAATGCCGCCTGCCAGCCCTGCCCCGCTGGCTCGAATAGCGGGCGGAAAAACTTCACCTGAGAGTAAAAACGTAGTGGCATTTGGCCCTAAGTTCATGGTGAAATTGAACAGAATGAAGCCAGTGAACAATAGGTTGAGGTTACCAGAATCGGTGCCTGCAAAGGATAGGACGATCAGCCCTAGCGCCATGCCGAGAAAGCCAATGATCTGTAATGGAATGCGGCCCAGGCGATTGATCAGTGCGATCGCGCCTAAAAACCCAGCCACCAAAAACACATTGACAATCGCCGCGCCCCGCGCTGAAGCCATTTCTTGCGTGAGCAGATTTTGATCTTGAGAGAAGGCGAGAGTCGCGATAATGGTCGGTGTAAAAATGCCAATGCCATAGGTAGAGATATCTTGCAAAAACCAGGGAATAGAAGCAAGTGCCGTTCGCTGCAAGTAGGCTGGTGAGAACAAATCACGATAGCTGAGCGCGGTAGCTTCTGTGGAGACATCTGCTTTGGCTTCAGATTCAAAATAAACAGATTTCTCCAACAGCTCAGAAGCTGCTTTAGAGGCGGCTTCATACTCTCCTTTAGCCAAATAGTAGCTAGGGCTTTCTAACAAAAACAACAGCCGCAAGCCCCCGACTATCACAGAGAGCAAAATGCCCACGCCCAGCATCCAGCGCCAAGCGTAGCCAATGGCTAGCTCTGGAGCAACTTGTTGAAAGCCCCAAATAGTGACCCAACCAACTAAAGCCCCTAACAAAGCGCCTAGTGACTGAAAGCTAAAGGCTCCGATTACCATGCGTCCGCGCAGCCTAGCGGGCGTGTTTTCGGTAATGTAGGCGACGCTAATGGGATAGTCTGCGCCAATGCCAATGCCGACTAAAAAGCGAAAGCACAGCAGGGATTCGGCATTCCAAGCTAAAGCGGTTGCTGTAGAGGCGGCGATAAACAGGCCAATATCGACCATCAGCATGAGCTGGCGGCCTACTCTATCTGTCAGCGGGCCGAGGGTGAGAGAGCCGACTAAAGCGCCCGCTAGAGCAGCCGTTGCGATCGCCCCTACCCACCCTGCACTCAAGTCAAAATCACGCTGAATAAACGGCATCGCGACGCCGATAATGAAAAAGTCAAAGCCATCTAGAGCAATCAGCCCAGCCGACAGCAGCCACAGCAGCCACATCGGGCGAGTCAATGCGGATTGGTTAAGGTGGGCCTGAAACTGTGCTTCGGGTGAAGCATTTTTGAGCGCATCATCCAAGGGGTTCACCAGTAAACTCAACTAGACACTCAACTGTACACTTAGCTAGATACTTAGCTAGACACTCAACTAGATAATGAGCGTCTGCCCATATTTGCAAGTACGACCGAAGCAACAACCATCAAACCGCCGATGAGCTGAGTCCCTTCGAGCTTTTCACCTAATAAAACAAAGCCTAACGCCACCGCAAACACTGGCTCAATGGTAGAAACTATCGCAGCTCTGGTAGTGCCTATTTTTTGAATGGCGGTGAATAAAGTGACGATGGGAATGGCAGTTGCGAGTAAAACAGTACCGGTAATCACGCCAACACCGGCTAAATTACTCGGTAGCGTAAACTGGCTGATGGTCAAGGTTGCCAGCGTGAACGAGAAGGCGGCTCCTAATGATACGTAAGCGCTGGTAGCAATAGGATCAACAGATTTTACCAGGCGGGCTCCGAAGGTTAAATAAAGTGAATACCAAAGCCCTGAGGCAAGGCCAAACAAGATGCCCAAGGGTGCAACCGTCGCTTGGCTGAAGTCGGCTGTTAGGGTGCAGCCAATGAGCGCAATGCCAAGCGCAGCCTGACGGTAGCGATCAGGGGTTTCTTTTTCAATCATCCAGGCCAGTAAGGTGACAAAAGCGGGATAGGTGTAAAGCAACAGGGTGGCGATGCCAACGCCTGTATATAACAGCGCCGAAAAGAACAAAGTTGCCTGTACGGCATAGCCAATAACGCCCAGAAAGATCGCCTTAATAGCTTGCTGAGAAGGGAGTTTCCAGCGATCGCGCCACAGCAGCCAAGCCCAAAGCAGAGCCGCCGTCCCTAAAAATCGAAACGCTAGAATACTGGGCAGATTTAGCTCCAAGGCATAGGCCAGCTTGCCAAAAATGCCTAATGTTGAGAATCCTGCTGCGGAGATAACAACCAGCGCCGTCCCGACTAAATTTTCAGGCGGGACGCGGTTATCTGCACTGACGGCTGGCGATGAACTGTCTATCTGTGAGCGATCGCGGTGGGGCATTTTGGTTTTCTTGAAAGGAAGCGCGCTGCCTCAGCCGTCGGATTTATGAAGAACGACGTTATGTATAACGGCTTTTTGTAGGTAGTCTATCGGTTATTTTGCCGAATTTAAACCATTACGGGCCTTGGGAAGCGGGGAGGTTGGGAATGAATTGATCGAGGGGATTGGGTTTATTTGGAGTGGAGCTAGTAGAGACTAGCGATGGATAGACCTGAAGGCCATCCGCTGGAATCCAACCGGAGTAGTGGCGGACAGTGGTGGTGTTAGCGTCTAAGTTGAGGAGGTCAAAGTCACCGCGAATGGCAGATTGGTCGAGATTGGTGCCAGTCCTGAGGTCGGATTTTACAAGGCCATAAGGGCCACCGCCAAAGTGGTTTTGACTGACTTCATCGAGGCTACGAGCGAAGCGATCGCCTGCCCAGTGCCAGGTGTATCC
>JBGTIK010000172.1:0-2284 GCA_041745715.1 Phormidesmis sp. | reverse complement strand
ACACTGCTTGCCAAGCTTTCTGCAATAAGCTTGGCGACTAGCCCTGCGGTTAATGATTCGAGAATTTCTTACAGAGCAGCGTCTTTTTATGCAATCTTCTGTGCCCGTTTGGACTTGGCAAGTTTGGCGAAGTAAGCCTTTACTCACTTGCAATTTGCTCAAGCAGCCTCACGGTTTTTTTACGCGACATTTTTATCCAGATTCGCCTGAAGTGCTGGTGCAGGCCCTGGTCGCTTCCTCTACTGCTCCAGTACCTGCTTATCGAGTTAAGCAGGTGCATAGCGGTGATGTGATGTGCCCGCGCGAAATTGTGGATGCGGTCGCCTTGGGGTTGCCTTTGCTAAAAAATGGTCAAAAGTCGCCGTTTCCTTTGGCCGATGGTATTGTCAGCGATCGCGCTCAGCAATCGGTTTGGGCCTGTTCGGCAGACTGTACGCCAGCGCTGATTGAAGATGCGGTGACGGGGCGAGTCGCGGCAGTTCATGCCGGTTGGCGAGGGAGCGCGCAAAAGATTTTGCCTACGGCGATCTCTCGATTGCAAGCGCAAGGAAGTCAGCTAAAAGATCTGCGTATTGCCTTAGGCCCAGCCATTGATGGCTGTGTGTATCAGGTGGGTGTTGATGTCGCCAGTGAGATTGGCCTTACGGTTGCCAGTTCACCACTAGCGCCAGAAGCGCTGATTGAAACCCTACTAGCTCAGAAAAATCCACCGCTGTTGCCGGACGACCAGCTGGGGCGGGTGCGGTTAGACGTGCGCCGAATTAATCAAATGCAGCTGGAGCAATTGGGCTTAGATCCCGCACAAATTGCTATAGCTCCGCACTGTACTTATCAAGATCCGGATAACTTTTTCTCTTACCGCCGCCGCCCAGAAAAAAAGGTGCAGTGGTCGGGCATTGTCAGCGGCTAAGGTTTTGACAGATAATTTTCAAATGCCTTTTGCTCAAGTGCCATGCGAATTCTATTAGTCGATGATGAGGTAGAACTGACCGAGCCCCTCAGCCGCCTCTTGCAGCGTCAAGGCTATCAGGTAGAGGTCGCTGATGATGGCAAAAAGGGCTGTGAAATGGCGCTTAGCGGGCATTATGACTTGCTGATTTTAGACTGGATGCTGCCAGAAAAGAGCGGGCTGGAGATTTGCCAAGAAGTGCGATCGCACCGTCAACTGCCCCACAAATTGCCCCACAAATCACCCAGTGAATCTGGAGAACTCTCCCCTCAGGCCACCCCTGTGCTGTTTCTCACTGCCAAAGATACCCTAGATGATCGAGTAGAAGGGCTTGATGCAGGTGCAGATGACTATCTCGTCAAACCCTTTGAGCTACGTGAGTTGCTGGCGCGGGTTCGGGCTCTGTTGCGCCGTCCGCTAGGGCTAGAAAGCAGTTCGGCTAGCAGTACTGAGAATAGTTTTGAGAATACCTTACAGTTTGCTGATCTCAAGCTAGATATCGAAAACCAGGTTGCTTGTCGAGGTCATCATACTGCTGATCTCTCCGAAAAAGAGGTGCAGCTACTGGCTTATTTGATGCGATCACCCCACCAGCTACTCACCCACGCTCAAATCTATGAAGCCGTCTGGGGCAAAGATGCAACCCCTAGCAGCAACACCCTAGCCGCTCAAATGCGACTTTTGCGGAAAAAAATAGAGCGCCCCAACCAACCCATCTTAATTCACACGATATACGGCAAAGGTTATCGCTTTGGAGGGCCATCATAATTTAAAGCCTTTGAGCAAATTTTGGCTTCTGTAGTCAGTCTGATAGGTATTTTTCGAAGTAAAATCCATCGCGATAACGTGAGCCTATCACGACGGATTGATCAGAGCGCTGAAATTCATAGTTTCGGCTACCCGGTTATTTGGAAGACAGTTTGCTGTTTAGGGGGTAAAAATACTCAAAGAGATCGCGTGAAGCTAGGCTTAACCAGTCTTCTTGCTGAAGTCAGCCGCGTTAGCCAGTGAAACAGGATATATAAAAGACTCAGTGAGCTTAAAGCGTTTCCTAGTTTCATCGCCGCCGTCGCCTCATAGCGCAGTTCAATGCGGTAGTCACCCGGATTTAACGTCAGGCCGATAAGCCCGCCACTAGTGGTTTGAATTGGAGTTCTTTGACCATTGATATAGGCGTGCCAAGCCGGATAGTTGTAGCCCACATTCCGCCCTTTGAAGTGTCACACTCAGGTATTAATGATAGAGCCCTGTTTTGGAAAGACTTTCATGGCTTAGCAGTTCAAATGAACTAAGTCATAAAAATTCTCAATTAAGGTTAACTATTGAGAACCATGC
>JBGTIK010000171.1:0-31949 GCA_041745715.1 Phormidesmis sp. | reverse complement strand
CGCGCTTGCGCTTGCGCTCTAAATCGGGGAAGCTTTTCATAGGCTCCTGAGGTTGGTAGTTCTTTCTCAGTGGCCCCTATGGAGCCATCTGCGTTAGCGATCGCTCTTTCAACATTATTTGTCTAAACTCCAGTAAAATAACTAGGCTATTTGTACCAGAAATTATGCCAACGCTGAGAGTCACTCAAATAACAGGCGCGTAGTGACATTACGGCTTCAGCGCCTTGCTTAGATTAGAACATGCCGGACTGCTTGAGACGCATGGTGACAATGCGACGATTAGAGCTTTCGACAATGCCCGAACCAATCATCAGATTTTGGTTCAAATAGTTGCGATAGTCGATGCGGTTCTGGTTGTTCGTGAGATAATAGTTAGCTGCTAGCGTTCACTCAGCCAGTGACCAAAAAGCTCAACAAAGCGATCATTCAAAATGGCCTCGCGGATAGTGGTCGTAAAGCGAATGAGTTCGGTGATATTGTGAATCGACAATAGCGTGTAGGCTAGCAGCTCTTTGGCGTGAATCAGATGGCAGAGATAGGCGCGAGTAAAGGTTTGACAGGTGTAGCACGGACAGTCGGCATCAATTGGGGTGAGATCGCGACGAAAGCGGGTGTTTTTGAGATTCCAGCGATCGCCTCGGGTCAACGCCGCCCCATGCCGAGCCAGCCGAGTTGGAATCACACAGTCAAAGAGATCAATGCCCGCTGCGATTGCTTGCGCCATTTCCCGATAAGTGCCCACCCCCATCAAGTAGCGCGGCTTGTCATACGGTAACAAGGGCGTCGTGGCCTGCACGATTTTTTCAATTAAAGCAGGCGGTTCGCCAACACTGACGCCACCGATCGCGTAGCCCAGCAAATCGAGATCCGCCAGATCTTTAGCCGCCTCAGCCCGTAAATCCAAATACGTGCCCCCTTGCACAATCCCAAACAGCGCCTGATCGGGGCGATCATGCGTCTGAATGCAGCGCTTGAGCCAGCGATAGGTGCGATCTGTAGCAGCAACCACCGCTTCTCTCGTCGCCGGATAAGGCGGACATTCATCAAAGGCCATAATCACATCGGCCCCCAGCTGGTTTTGGATCTCAATCGAGCGCTCAGGCGGCATTTCGATAATGCGTCCGTCACGAGGAGAGCGAAACGTGGCTCCCTCATCCGTTACTTTGCGCATTTCACTGAGGCTAAAAACCTGGAAGCCACCAGAATCAGTCAGCATAGGGCCATCCCACCCCATAAACCGATGCACGCCGCCCGCCTCAGCAATGAGATCTTCACCAGGCTGCAAGTGCAGATGATAGGTATTAGCAAGCACCATTTCGGCCTGACAGCTTTTGAGCTGATCGGGCGTTACTGTTTTCACATTTGCTAGCGTCCCAACAGGCATAAACCTGGGCGTATGTACAGGGCCATGCGGGGTGTGAAAGATGCCAGCGCGGGCTTTTGTGCAGCTACACTGAGCCTGAAGTTGATAGGTAAAAGCTGTCAAGGGATAAGCAATTGGAAAATAGGGCGTTAGGGAAGGCAATCACAGGAAATGGCGATCATCATCTAAAGACGCATCCCAACTAGCCGACAGCGCCTCAGTGACAATGGCCTCCAAAGCCGCCGCATCCAAAGGATGAACGGACATCTCTTCAGCAGCAGGTGCAATCGGGGTCAGGCACAAGCAGCGGTTGTCTTGCACCAAAACGAAGCTGGTTTCTGCGCCAGTGGTGACCATTTCTAAATAGTCAAAGCTATGAACGTTTAAATAAAGGCTGTGGTTGGCCACTAGGGTTGCTTGGGCAGGATCAGCAAACGCTTCCATAACGCAGCCCTCGCCGGTATTCGTAATTTCGCTATCTTGCTTGTGAATATAGCGGACTTGACGAAGCCCTCTCAGCAGCCGAAGCATGTCGCTTTTGTTGATGACGATGCCATTGTCAACGAGACAGGGTGCAGGCAGGCTGCTGGCTAGCATATTGCGGGAGTCATTATGTTTCATTGGCAATGCTGCGGGTTAGCTGAGTGAAGGAACTGTCTGGTAAATATTTTTTAGAGGGCTTTGTAGAGAAATCTACAGGAAAGCAAACTGAGTAAAAATGTCTAATCGCTCACTCCGAGAATACACCCTCACGATATACGAATTTGCTAGGTTTGCAATATCAGGTTTGTAAGATCTTAAAGTCCTTCCAAAGCAGGATTTCGCTGCAGTAGAGAGCATAAATAAGCTGTCTAGCGATGACATAGCCAGGTTTTGGGACAAATGCTTGAGATTTTGAGGAAGCGCTAGATGGGCTGAAATAGCCGGAGGGTTTTGTAAAAAAATGATGTAGCTTATGAATAAAAGCGATGCGATTTGATCATAAGGCTAGGTAACGGTGCGCAGGTCAATATGAGTCAGGATTTTAGTTCTTTAATTTTTTAATAGATGAAACGGGCCATTGAGCAAGGCTGGGCAAGCTGGAATGGGGCTTTGATATTTTATACCTGCTTGCCAATTCCTCAGAGCTGGCCGCTAGAATTTCGCTACGTCGCCCGCTGGGTGCCGTGGGTTGGCGTGGTGATTGGCGGATTGCTGGCGATCGCAGACACGATTTTAGCCGCGTTGCAGATGCCCAATTTAGTCCGCAGTGCGCTGGTTGTAGCACTGGGAATTTTGCTGACAGGGGGTCTGCATTTAGATGGAGTGATGGATACCGCTGATGGCTTAGCGGTACCGGGCACTGGATCGGTGGCTGAGTCTAGAACCAAGCGGCTAGAGGTGATGGCAGATAGCCGGATGGGGGCGTTTGGTGGAATGGCAGCGATCACCCTAATTCTACTCAAAGTCAGTGCACTATCAGCAATTGCCTCACATCGAGCCTGGGTGCTGGTAGCCGTTGCTGTGTGGGGCCGATGGGGGCAGCAGTGGGCCATAGCTCGCTACCGGTACCTAAAAGCAGAAGGCAAAGGCGCTTTTCATCAGGCTGCTTTGCCTTCTATTATCTATACGCTACCAAGCTTGGTAGGAATTGCGTTTATTAGTGTCGTTTGCACAGCGCTCCAAGTCGCCCCTTGGACAATGGTGTGGCGTACCTCAATCGGCGGTTTTTTGCTTTCTATCCTAACGAGCGCTTACTTTAACCGGCAGCTAGGCGGCCATACCGGTGATACTTACGGGGCAGTGGTGGAATGGACAGAAGCGCTGTTGCTTTGCAGTCTGACGATAGGCTAACAAGCAGAGCAATTGTTAGATCAGGCTTTATTCGGAGAGCTTCATCCATTACTGTTATAAATAGCTGTATAAGTCGCTGTTTGGCAGCACAAAGCTGATGAGCAATTCTTCTCAGGTTCACACTATTTCGGGTCGGGGTCTGCCTTTGGTTGGCAATGACATTGATACTGATCGAATTATTCCGGCCAGATTTTTACGGGCGGTGACATTCGATGGACTCGGTGAGCAGGTATTTACCGATGATCGGCAGCAGCTAGCGGCGCATCCGTTTAACCAGGTGCAGTATCAGGGTGCGGCTGTGCTGGTGGTGAATCGAAACTTTGGCTGTGGGTCTTCTCGTGAACATGCGCCACAAGCGATCGCTCGATGGGGCATTCAGGCACTAGTCGGCGAAAGCTTTGCGGAGATCTTTTTTGGTAACTGTGTGGCCATGGGGGTGCCCTGCGTAACGGCTGATACTGACGGCGTCGCGGCTTTGCAGAAACAAATTACTGACAATCCTACGGTTCAGGTGACGGTGGATTTAGACAAAATGACCGCAACCGCCAGTGATTTATCGGTGCCGGTAACGATGGGCGCTGGCCCTCGGCAGATGTTTGTCAAAGGGACTTGGGATGCTTGCGGGCAGCTGGTGGCGCAGGCAGAGGCGATCATGACAACGGCCAGTCAGCTACCTTACGTGGTGTGGTCGGCTGCTCAAACCCACTAAATTAAATTCAGCAAGCTAAACCCACCAAATTAAACCCACCAAATTAAACCCATTGAGAATAAGGATAAGTAACCAAACTGGCGTTGTAGTATTTAGCAATGCCCGAAACTTCTTCGCCTAGCCAATCAGGCCGTTCAAATCGTTGCGTCTCAGCTTGCAGCTCTACTTCCGCTACGATTAAGCCCGTATTTTCACCCACAAATTCATCAATTTCCCACACTACATCGCCGACCGGGAGACGATAGCGAGTTTTTTCAATCAAAGGCTTCAAGCAGATCGTTTGCAGCATCTCTTGAGCATCGGTGAGCGGAATTGCATATTCAAATTCAGCTCGACTCAAGCCTTGGGCTGGCCCTTTAATCGTCAAATAGCCCTGATCAGCGGCAATGCGCACCCTGACGCTTTGACCCGGTTGAGCGGTCGCAATGTAGCCTTGGCAGTAGGCTTTGCCGGTATTGCCAGGATGGGTGGTGAGCGATCTCCAGCCATCATTGGCAACCAAAAATTTTCGTTCAATCTCTTTAGCCATCTAAATCAATCTTTCCTAAGTTGTGCAAACGGACAGCGGCGAAGTCTCCTAGTGCAAATTTCTAGTGCAAATAAAGAAACACTTCCACTTCATTCGCAGAAGGCAATGCTGCGATCGCCCCTGGCCGCGTTGTGGTCAGAGCCCCAACCGCATTAGCATAAGTCACCACTGACTGGGCCACTTCAGCATCTTGCAAACACTGCACACCTTTGTGCATCAGCTGATGCACAAAGCCTGCCGTAAAGGCATCGCCTGCACCCGTGGTTTCTTCCACATCGACGTCAAAGCCTGCCACATGGCCCGCATTGCCCATCAGCCAGTAGTGACAGCCTTGGGCTCCAGCAGTCACCAGCACGCCCTTGAGATGCGGAAGCTGATGGGCTATGGCCGTCGCTGAAGCGCTACCAAACAGCCACTCCGCTTCTGCATCGGATACTTTGAGAAAATGCACCTTTTTCAACAGGTCATACACTCGCCCGGGCGCTTCTGCTGGATGCGGCCAAAACATCGGTCGCCAATTGACATCGACCACTACCGAGAGTCTGTTCTCAGTCGCTAGCTTCACCGCTTGCATCACGGCTTGGCGAGTATCGCTGTAGGCCAGCGACAGGGTGCCTAAGATCAAAAAATCAGCCCCGACGAATAGATCAGCCGCCAGAGCATCGGCAAATAGATGAGCATCGGCAAACACCGCCGGATCGCTTTGGCTAAAGCCTGAAAAAGTGCGATCGCCCGACTCATCTTGAGTCACATATACCTGACGGGTTGGTGCTTTTTGGCGTCGCTGTACACCGCTATAGCCCACCCCCCTATCGCTCAGTAGCTTAAGCAAAGCATCACCCCAGTGATCGCGACCCACTGCCGCGATAAATTCAGCGCGATCGCCGAGCTTAGCTAGCCCACAAGCCACATTCGCAGGCGCTCCCCCCGGCAGCGGCAACCAGCTAGTGACCTCACTGCGAGGCAATCCGGGCTGCTCAGAAAAGCAGTCAATCCAGATCTCTCCCAGGCAAACCGCACGATTCACAAGCCTTCTATGACCACCTACTTCAATCTTCTACTCCAGTCTCTTGGCACCTACTTCAATCTTCGCAGCACATAATGCGAAATATCTTCCAGTGACTGCCGCGACTCTGACGGCGCTAACTGATGCAGACACTCAATCGCATGGCTAATGTGATCCGTTGCCAAATTACGAGATCGACTAATGCCCTGACTAGACTGTACCAACTCAATCGCCTGTTCAAAATCTTCTGTTTCAGAAAACTCTCGATCTATCAGCGTTTTGAGATAGGGTACTTCCTCCATCGCATAGAGCACCGGAGCCGTCAAGTTTCCGCTCAGCAAATCCGAACCCGTAGGCTTGCCGAGCACCTCACTAGAGCCGGTAAAGTCCAAAATGTCATCGACCACTTGATAAGCCAAACCCAGACTCCGGCCAAACTGGTACAGACTCTCAGCCACAGGCGGCGGCACTTCGCTCAGCACGCCGACAGCCTTGGCACTGTTAGCAATCAACGTCGCAGTTTTGTAATAGCTTTTCTCTAGATAAGCATCAATTGACAGGCTCGTATCATAGTGCTTCAGTCCCTGACGAATTTCACCTTCAGCCAAGTCCATAATCACCCGCGAAAGCAGCTTCACGACCTCCAAATTGTCCAAATTGGCTAAGTACCAAGAGGATTGAGCAAAGAGAAAATCTCCTGCCAGCACAGCAACTCGATTATCGAAGAGGCTGTGAACCGTCGGCACACCGCGTCTGGTGGCCGCCTCATCGACCACATCGTCATGCACGAGGCTAGCGGTGTGAATCATTTCAGTGATTTCTGCCAATCGCCGATGCCGGGAGGTAATACCACCATCAGGCTGAGTAGCCCTAGCCAGCAGCAGCACAATAGCCGGACGAATGCGCTTACCCCCCGCCCCAAACAAATGTTCAGCAGCGGCATAAAGAATCTTGTGGCGGGCACCAACTAGGTTCTTAAGGTTGTCGGTTAGGAGCGCTAGATCGGCTTCTACAGGAAAAAAAAGAGAGGTTGCTGAGGTCATGGAATACGCGACTCAGGCGGATTAGGTTACGAAACTTTAAGCTGTCTTTCTTTATTCTAAGCTATCGCGTTAGCAAAGGGGCTGAGCTTTTAATGAAAGCCGCTTCTGTTCAGCACTATTCAGCGCTATTCATCAGACTAGACCGGCTCTAGCCGCCAAATTTTCTAGATAAAAACCGTAAAAATATTTTGAACAAACCCTTTCGCATAAAAAATTCTTATGATAAGATAGGTGCACGAAAGAATCATTCTTACCGCAGCTTTAGTCCAGCCAACAGCCTTAATTCAGCCAATTCAGCGAATACAGCTAGCCAACTGCTTTAAGTATTTATTGAGTACGAACTCATTGAATGCGATTAAGTCCAATTAGTTTGTACAGCTCAAGCAGGACTCAGTAAGCGACGCTTTATGAGCCTAGCTTGATGCACAAGGCTAAGTGAGTGCAGCGCATCTTACCTGAAAGTTGCTACAGAGCTATTTTTAGGGTTTATCCAGTGAGTTTGAGCACGGTTTGAGCATGGATTAAGCAAAGCATCGTTGGCCAAACTTTTGATAAAGAAAGCGTAAGCAGTCAAGCTTTATTGGCCAAGCTTTTGTTGGATGGTTTAGACAATTCGAGATGTCGAGATATTGTGCGTAGCACGTTACTTTTTTAGCGTCTCTGTAAGGTGAAACGTCTTGTTTAACGATTTCTAGAAGACCAGCCACTGGATATAAACAGTGGAATGATTGCGCATCGTATGCATATCGATTGCATATTGTCTGTTGCACTTATTTCTAACAGAAGTCTGAACTCCTACAGCCTGACCTTCCAACAAATAGCAAAAATGGCTTAGGGCCATGGCTTTATCTAAAAGCTTTTGCTAGAAGTTGCTTTTGATCGGACCTTCGGATAAGGCTTGGTTTTACAGCTTTGGTTGGACTAAATAAAGCCACGCTCAATCAGCCGTTTAAGCTGACAGGTCTATCAGCTTACCGCCAAGCGAACAGGGCTAGAAAGCTACATTGGCAGCTGCTTTTTCTAGCGGCTTATTGGCGCAGCAAAGTTGAGCACCACGCCTTTAAACTAAGGATGTAGCCCATCTTTTAGTGGTCTTGCTGGTTCTTGGTTTTGCTTAGCAGATCGCTCAGAATACGATTTTTAGGTAGCGTTTGGAAGGACTACCTTAGCTATTGCTTCAGCAACGGCTAGAGAGCCAATTAGCTTAACCTATGCTATCGAATACAAGCTGCTTTCAAAAAGGTCTTTCGTCAGTGGTGGATTTTTTCGCGTTTTTTTACTGGACTTTAGGTCTCTTTTTCCTGTCTGTTTTCTCATCTGCTGCTTGCCATGCCAAACTTTTCTTTTGCTAGCCCGATTGTGATTGTGTTGCCTGCCTTAGGCTATCTGCTGACTGTATATTTTGTGATGATGTGGATGAGTTCTAGAACGTCTGATTTTTGAAGGTGATTTTTAAAGGCCATCTAACAAGCTCTCGTGATTTGTTTGCGAGGGCTTGTTAGTGGGTTGAATGGTCTTAACGATTAGCGATCGCTCAATCGAGCCGACGACGCATGAATGTTTTCTAAAGCGGCCACCGATACCTGATCCACTTGAGGCAAATAGCCTAGCCACTGCTGCGAAACCTGAGCAAAGTGATCGGTATCGCCGCTGACATAAAACTTGGTTGCAAATTCTGCTGAGGTATTAAGCGATCGGTTGAGCCTCAAAATTTTTAGCTCTTGAGCGGCAGCTATAGCCAAATGCTTGGCCGGATCAACCAAAGCAATCGAGCTAGGCAAAATCTGTTTAACCACCGGGGCCAAGTGAGGATAGTGAGTGCAGCCGTACACCAGCGTATCGATGCCCTGATTAATCATCGGCTTCAGGTATTGCTTGGCCACTGCTAGCGTGTAAGGATCGTGAATGCGATCATTTTCAATCAGCGGCACAAACTCCGGACAGCCGACTTGCCAAACCTTAGCATTAACGTCAATTTCTAGTACAGCCTGCTGGTAGGCATCGCTATCAGCAGTTGCTTGAGTTGAGATCACGCCGATTCGCCGACCGCTTTTCACCGCAGCGCGAGCACCCGGTAAGATAATCCCCAAAATCGGAATCGGAAATTCTGAGCGGACTTCTTCTAGCACCAGTGCCGAGCTGGTATTGCAGGCCATCACAATTATTTTGACGTCAAGCCCCATCATCCAAGCGATAATTTCTCGCACGAAGCGCAAAATTTCACCCTTGGAACGGTTGCCGTAGGGCACTCTGGCGGTATCGCCAAAGTAGATAACGGACTCATGCGGAAGCTGCTTACGCATTTCTCTTAGCACTGTGAGCCCTCCCACACCGCTGTCAAAAACGCCAATTTTGAAATTAGAGCGTAGTTGGCTAGAGAGGGGTGGAATGCTCATAGGTAAATATGCTCACTTGGCTAAGCGTATAAATATTGTCTAGAGTTTAGTCGGATTTAGAAACTTTACTCGGTCTATTTTTGCCTTTGAGGGCAGAAAAGTATGAATCTATTCTTTTTGACTGGTTTTTTGAGGCGCTTACGGATATTTTCAGTTGCTATTGTTAACTGTTCCCAAATATTTTCAGCCTCGGCGAGCCGCCAAACAACTTGATGTCTGTGTGAGCGGACGTCAAGTTGTTTTTATTTTCACCGGATTCTGGCGGTTAACAAGCAGTTGAATGGAAGAGAGAATAGATGCTTTCATCTACAAGGTGTATCCGTATTTTTACGGATACATTCAGATATTTAAGCCTGAATATTTAAGACGGGTGTTTAAGACTCAATAGATTCTGTCGCGGCGATCGCCTCACTCACCCCGCCCTTATCGCCAGCAACATCGACTGCGGTAAGCGCATCACCCGACTCATCATCTTTGTCAAAGGCAAACCTCAGCAACGGCGGAGCAATAAACGTCGTCACAATCACCATCACGATAATGGCCGCATCTAACGATTCAGACAAAACGCCGCTGGCCGCGCCGACGCCAGCAAAGACCAAGCCTACCTCACCGCGAGGAATCATGCCGAAGCCCACCGCTAATCGATTAATGCCCGCTTGACCGAACACAACATAGCCAGTGATGGTTTTACCAATGATGGCAACCAGCACTAAAAAAGAAGCGATGATCAGCCCCTCCCGGTTAGCGGCCACCATCGGATTGAGCACGCTGATATCGGTGCGGGCTCCAACCGTGACAAAAAACACCGGCACCAACATATCTGCAATGGGGGTAATTTGCTCTTCAAGTTCCTTCCGCTTGGACGTTTCGGCCAAAATCAGACCCGCTGCAAACGCGCCTAAAATCGTTTCGAGCTGAATAGCCGCCGCAATGTACGAGAGCACAAAGGCAAAGACCAGCGATGTGATAATTAGCTGTCCGCGCGTTTGCATCTGATCGACTAAAGACACGAACAGTGGACTCAAAAGCCGCCCTAGCAAAATCGAACCAACCAGAAAAGCAGCCGCGCCTACCACTAAATAGATGACGTTTAAAATTTCGATTTCGCCGGTTTTGGCTAAGCTGGCAACGACCGCTAGCACGATGATGCCGAGTACATCGTCAAGGACTGCTGCGCCAATAATAATTTGACCTTCTCTAGAGCTGAGCTGTTGCATTTCTGCCAGCACTTTGGCAGTGATGCCAATGCTGGTCGCGGTCAGTGCAGCCCCAGCAAACACGGCGGGAATGGTGCTGATGTTAAAGAAGAAAATTAGTCCGGCGGTGCCTGCAATGAAAGGAACAAGAACGCCAACGACCGCAACGACAGCGGCTTGTGGGCCTACTCGGATGAGTTCTTTAAGATCGGATTCTAGCCCGATTTCAAACAGCAAAATAATCACGCCGAGTTCAGCCAAAACCGAGAGCGCTTCGCTTTCACCGCTAAAGACACTGAGTAGACTCTCTGGCTCTAGATGAGCGCTCATCTGCACCAGATCCATGAGCGCCGAGTGAGGAAGGCTCGTGCCTTCTGGAAAAACAATGAGGTGCAGCGCCGAAATGCCCACGACGACCCCGCCGATTAGTTCGCCTAAAACGGAGGGCAAATTAAGTCGAGCGCATAGCTCACCGCCGACTTTGGCCGCAACAAAAACGGTAATCAAGCTCAGCAGTACGCCTGCTAGCACTATTGAACCGACTTCTGCTTGATCGACTTCGGCTATGAGCGGCGGGATTAAAGGCGCTAGCGCAGTCGGCAAGCTGCCCATAAGCGGACTTACTAAAAAATCGGTAAAATAAGCTGTCAAACCGTTCGTTGAGCCGAGCAATCCTAGATCAATCATGCAGTTTTTCGCCACTCGTCGTAATCTAATTTACACGAGTAGCTGATTTATATTTTGTTCATTTAGTTATAAGCGAATACTAAATTGTGCTAAGGACACATTGTGCTAAGGATACCGAAAAGCAAAGGTGAGCTAATTCAAGGCTTAACCACACGCTAGCCGAAGACTCGGTGCTGAAGAGAAGGCATTTGACGCCGGACTTGCGCTAGTCGGGAAGGGTTGATTTCAGCGATCGCCATTCCTACCGGATCACCCGCATCGGCCAAAGTTATTCCCCAAGGATCGATAATCATCGCGTGGCCGTGAGTTTGGCGACGGGCATTGTGAAAGCCGGTTTGAGCGGGAGCAATCACGTAACAGGTGTTTTCGATAGCGCGGGCTTGAAGCAGCACCTGCCAGTGATCTTTACCCGTAAAAGCAGTGAAAGCAGCCGGGACAACCAGCACCTCAGCGCCCTCTTTAGAAAGCTGACGGTATAGCTCCGGAAAACGCACGTCATAGCAGACAGAAATCCCCAGATTACCAAGCCTTGGAGAGCTATGAACCTTAGGCAAGGTACTGCCAGAAGTCACCTCTTTAGACTCTTGATAGGTGTTGCCATCAGGCAAATTCACGTCAAAGAGATGAACCTTGTCATAGCGGGTGAGTTCCTCGCCATTGGCATTGACGAGCAGGGCACGATTGTAGGTGCGCCCGTCAGGAGAAGGCACCGGATAGCCGCCGCCTAAAAGCGTAATCCGATAGCGCTGAGCCATCGTTTTAATAAACTTTTCGCTAGCTGTGCAGATCTCTTCGGCCTGGTTGAATTTGGCGCTTTCGTCACCCAAAAAGGAAAAATTTTCAGGTAGGGTTATAAGCTCAGCGCCGCGACGGGTCGCTAAATCGATAAGTTCTTCGGCCTGAGCTAAGTTTTTAGCAAGATCAGGCAGGCTAGTCATTTGCAGAGCAGCCGCTAGATAGGGCTTCATAAGTCTCTAAGTTGCGGGTTATGGACAAAATACGGACGAAAAATAGAATCTTAAAGGTGAAACCAGTTGCAGATACTAATATGCTCTTAATTGTACAAGGTTAATTGTTCCCTCTTATGGCCTCTTGACAGAGAGAAGCTTTTACCCGCACAATAGTTACTCACGATTTAAAACGCTCAAAAGCACTGCTCGGACCAGGTGAAAAGGTTTGAGTCGGGTTTGGGCTTGCTCGAACTTTGAGCTAGCTCAGTCGGCTGATCTACCTGTACGGCAAGAGGAACAAAGAAACTATGGCTTACGCAATTATTGCAGCAGGGGGCACCCAAATCAGGGTAGAGCCCGGTCGATTTTATGATATCAACCGGTTGCCGGTTGAGCCTGACGAAAAGATTACGATTGACAATGTGCTGATGGTAGAGAACGACGGTGATGTCAGCATTGGTCAGCCCTTGGTAGAAGGGGCGACCGTAAGCGGCACAATTGTGAGCCATTTACGTGCCAAAAAAGTCATTGTCTATAAGATGCAGCCGAAGAAAAAAACTCGCAAGAAGCAAGGTCACCGTCAGGATTTGACTCGTGTGATGATTGATTCGATTACGGTTGGCGGACAGACAATTACGGCAACAGACAGACAATTACGGCAACAGTAGAATAACGCCAGAATAACGGCAGAATAATGGCAGAACCATTACATCATTACCGAAAGGAAATTATTAAGGCATGGCACATAAGAAAGGCACAGGTAGTACTCGTAACGGTCGCGACTCTAATGCTCAGCGGCTGGGCGTCAAAAAGTACGGCGGCGAACAGGTCATTGCGGGCAACATCCTCGTGCGTCAGCGCGGAACCAAGTACCATGTAGGCGAGAATGTGGGGATCGGTGGGGATGACACGTTGTTTTCCCTGATCGATGGCTTTGTAAAGTTTGAACGTAAAGGTAAGAGCCGTAAGAAGGTGAGTGTGTACCCAGCGACCATCTAGCCTTTTTAGAGGTTCTTAGCGGTTATTTTTGGCCCACTATTATTTTCTATGGAAATATCTATAGAAAATAGTGGGTTTTTTATTGTGAAAATTTTAGTGCGAAAATTTTATTTTTTAGTTATGAGGTCAATTTTACCGGGACGGCTTCGTCGGGAACGACTTCAAAGGCGGTGGCAACCGCAGCAGGCATGGCTTTGGGACGACCGGTTTTGGCATCGGCGAAGACCCAATCGGTTTCGCCGGTCGCCAGCACAACTCCATCGCTGAGGCGGAAAAATTTATACTTGCGCAGGGCTCGAACTTTGCGAATGTTGGCGATCCAGGTCAGGATGGCAATGGCTTCACCTTCAAAAGCCGATTGCAGGTATTCAATTCGGTGAGCGCGGACGATCCAGGTGCAGCCGACGGCGGCGCTGGCTTGGGCGCAAGGGGTGTGATTGGCGTGTGCGATCGCGACCCTCTGCATCCACTGCACGTACTCCACATTGTTTAAATGCCCATTCTCATCAATCGCCGCAGCCGGTACCGTAATTTCGTAGCGATAGATAGCCGACATAAAAGGAAAATAGATAACTGCTTTGTTACTTTAGCAATGGGTGTAACCGGTCGAGCGCTTACAAGTTTAGACTGGCTGATCAGTGAGTACCTCAAACAGCTAGTCTTAATAAGGTTATAACCATTCCTGCTTAGTTCTCTAATGAGCTTACCCTTCAGATCTATATGCGATATCTCATCACCAGCGCGCTTCCTTATATCAATGGTATTAAGCACCTTGGCAACTTGGTAGGTTCTATGCTGCCTGCTGATGTGTATGCCCGCTTTCTGAGGCAGGAAGGGGAAGCTGTACTGTATATCTGTGGGACGGATGAGCATGGGACGCCAGCCGAGATTGCAGCGCTAGAAGAAGGGCTTGATGTAGCTGAATTTTGCAAGCGGCAGTATGAGCGGCAGGCGGATGTGTATCAAAAGTTTGGGCTGTCGTTTGATTATTTTGGGCGCACGTCCTCGCCGGAGCAAAAAGAGCTAACGCAGGATTTTTACCGGAGCTTGGATGAGCACGGCTTTATTGAAGAGCGCGAAATTAGTCAAGTTTACTCGATTACGGATGAGCGTTTTTTGCCAGATCGCTACGTCGAGGGAACCTGTCCAAACTGTGGCTATGAGAAGGCTAGGGGCGATCAGTGTGAGAACTGCACTAAGATGCTGAACCCGACAGATTTGATCAATCCCCGTTCGGCGGTGTCAGGCTCTACCGATGTGGAAGTGCGCACGAGTCGCCATTTGTTTTTGCGGCTCGATCAGCTTAGCGATGAGGTGCGCAGTTGGGTAGAAGCGCAGACGGATTGGCCAAATTTAACGAATTCGATTGCCAAGAAGTGGCTAGATGAGGGGCTGCAAAGTCGAGGGATTACCCGCGATTTGAAGTGGGGGGTGCCGGTACCCAAAGCAGGCTTTGAAGATAAGGTTTTTTACGTATGGTTTGATGCGCCGATTGGCTATGTATCGGCGACGAAAAGCTGGGGTGAAGTGACAGGCGAAGATTGGAAAAGCTGGTGGTATGACGCTGACGATGTGCGCTATGCGCAGTTTATGGCGAAGGATAATTTGCCGTTTCATACGATTATGTGGCCAGCGACGATTTTGGGTACGCGTGAACCCTGGAAGATGGCGGACTACATCAAGGGTTTTAACTGGCTGAATTATTACGGGGGCAAGTTTTCGACGAGTTCTAAGCGGGGCGTGTTTTTGGATCAGGCACTAGAGATCGCGCCAGCGGATTATTGGCGCTACATGCTGATGGCGTCTGCGCCGGAGTCGGCGGATTCGGCATTTACCTGGGAGCAGTTTCAAACGAAGGTGAATAAGGAGCTGGCAGATAATTTTGGCAATTTTATCAACCGGATTTTGAAGTTTACAGCGTCGCGGTTTGGCAATGAACTACCTGCTGGCGGTGAGCCGGGAGCGGCAGAAGCTGAGCTAGAGGCTAAGTGCAAAGAAATGGTGGAAGGGTTGCGATCGCACCTGCACAACATGGAATTTCGCAAAGCTACCGAAGCGCTCAATGCCTTGTGGTCAGCCGGAAACCAATATATTGATATCCGCGCTCCCTGGACTCTGTTCAAGCAAGATAAAGCCGAAGCAGCCGTGGTGATTCGCACATGCATTAACCTGATTCGACTGTATGCAGTCGCTTCGGCTCCTTTTATTCCGAGCACTGCCGAGCAGCTATTTGAAGCGCTTCAGCTCACACCCGCCGAGCGGCAAAGTACCATGACCGCTGCCACCGATTTATCGATTTTGAAAGCAGGCCGAGCCTTTGACGTGCCGCCTGTACTCATTCAAAAAATTGATGATGACCGCGTAGCTGAGCTAAAGGCTCAATATGGTGGGGATTAAAATGGCGGAGATTGAGCCTTCATCGGCGTATCACAAAGCTTAAAGCAGACGATCCTGCTGGACAGAAATTAGCTAGTATAGTGCGCCACTGGCTAATCCGGTTAATCCGGTGCGCTACCAACGAATTTTATCAGGGCTATGCGTTTTTTGCTGCTGTTTGTAAAGCTGTTTATGGGGCGATCTGTGAGTCGGGTTGGGTTTATGGCGCTGGCGCTGATGGGGATAGCGCTTGCCCTAAGCACTGCGCTGATGAGCTGTGAAAACGCCGCACAAACCGTCGCTGGACTAGACAGCGTGCCGTTTGTGGCTGTGACTCAATTTATAGAGCAGCCTGACTTAAATGCGGTGCGCAGTGGACTACACGCGGCGCTAGTAGAAGCGGGCTACAAAGAAGGAAAAAGCCTACGCTGGGAGTGGAAAAGTGCTCAAGGCAATCCGGCAACGGCGCTGCAAATTGCCAAAAAGTACGTGTGGGCTAAGCCGGATGTCATTGTGGCAATTTCTGCCCTAAGCGCTCAAGCGGTTGCCTCATTAGCAGGAAATGTTCCGGTTGTCTTTTCAGCTGTTGCAGATCCTGTTGAGGCCAAGCTAGTCGAAGCGGTGGATAAGCCGGGTAACACTGTGAGTGGCGTGAGCGATCGCACCCCGATTGATCAGCATATGGCTTTAATTAGAGAGATTTTACCGGCAGCAAAAAGGCTAGGCGTGATTTATGACGCTGAAGAAGAACATTGGGAAAGCCTGATGGCATTGATTCATACGCAGGCTCAACACCAAGAATTTACAGAGATAAAAGAGATTGCTATTTTTTCTTCTGGCGAAGTTGTCGGCGCAGCGCGTAGCCTAGTTGGCTCAGTTGATGCGATTTATATGCCTGCCGATATTCGGCTAAACTTGGCTCTATCAGCGGTTGTGCAGGTGGGTCAAGACAATAACTTGCCTGTATTTGCGGGGGACACAGCGGGAGTAAGAAAAGGCGCGATCGCAGGCATCAGCTTCAGCTACTATGACATTGGCCGCCAAACAGCCAATATGGTGATAAAAGTCCTCAAAGGTAGAAATCCAGAAGATTTGTCCGTAGAATTTGTCAAAGTAGTTCAGCTCTTTATAAATCCAACCACCGCCGAAAAAATGGGCGTTACTTTGCCCGCAGCGGTTCTTGAGAGAGCGGATGAAGTGATTGAATCGGGAGAATAACTGTCTTCCCAGGCTTTTTCTCAGATATTTTTTCAGTTGTTTTCTCAGCCCAGTAACAGCAACAGTCCTGTATAGCCTAAAGCACCCAAAAAAAATGTTCCAAAGCGGCTTTCTTTTGCCTCTGGCAGCTCTTCTTTGAGCACATTTAGAACGATACTGCCTGCCAGAAAGGCAAACAGCGTAGCGGTCGCCGCAGTCGTGATATCGATTTGGCTACCAACGATCCAGCCACAGACAACAGCCGATGCGAGAATCCACCGACCCTTTTTCTCATAGGCTGCTTTGTGATCTTCACTGAGGCTGTAGTCATTGACAACAAAGTGCAAAGCCATCGCGATCACATAAATCATCAAATTTCCGGCTCCGGGCTCCTCACGATGCATTAGCAAATAGCCAATCAGCGCATTGTAAAGCGCAAAAGAGGTCATATGCAGCCAAAAAACAGCAGGCTGAGTGGCATCACCTTTGCCCTCCTTACGGTTTTGTTGACGAGATGTTTTAGCTGCTTGCTCTAGCCCATAAAAGGCTAACAGCCCTAACAGTGCCATCACATACAGGTGATGCTCAACAGCTGCTAATAGCGTGACTTGATTTTGAAAATTTTCCTGAGCCGCACTGAGATCGGGCAGAACATGGACGAAAACGTATGCCACCGAGACACCGCTGCCCAGCGAGAGCCAGCGGCTGCGCGGTTTGCGCTTTAAAAACCTCAGCTTGCTGGCTTGGATATGAATGAGCGCCAGCAATAAAGCTGCTAGCGCTGATACCCACCACAGAGGAATATTGGTCATCTTACGAGCTAAATCAGCCTTAATAACGGATTAGGGCGAGGCCATACTACCATCGCTCTGCCTTGCTCGTGATTCACCTTGCTGAGAAAGCACGTCTTCATCGACCGCATGATCGCTCAAATTTCCTCTAGCTCTTTCGACAGCGGCCTCGGTCTTCTCTGGAACCGGTACAGAGGGCTGGTTTGCCTTTGCACTGGCCGTTGTATTAGGCTGAGCGCAAGCCGTTGTCATCCACAATAAGCTTACTGATAGAACGATACCCAGACGGCGAAGGCTAACCCCTTCGAGGCAGGTGCTAATGACGGATGAAATAGCATCGCGTAAACTATTCATACTCAAAATCCTTAACTCCACTTCTACTTAACTTCGGCATCAGCGTACAAAGTTTTTAACCATAAGTCGTCCGACTGAAGACAGACATCGGCGCTTGAGCTGTTTACCGCCTATCGCTGAAAGAATCTCTCTCAAAGAAACTCATTCCATAAAGATGTCATATTCTGTTGCTAAGCAAGCCATGACAATAAATCTACTTGACAATAAATCTACTTGAACAGATTGAGCTGACAAGAAGCTACAAATACTGATCAAAGTTTTTTGTGGAGCTACAGCGGCACTGGTATGTTCAATTGGTTTCAAGCACCGCCTGCGACACGCTCTAGATCTAGATCTATATTTTTAGATATGTTCGCAATTCAGATTTTGATCTGTGCTATTTTAGGCCGAATCAGGTTGGGGCGATCGCGCAAATCCTTCACACAACCAATATAAAAGAGCTGCTTAACTACTTTGATACTTCACAATATAATCCAGCCGAATGGCTCAAAGACTGTGAAACGGCTGCTCACGCTCTTAAAAAATGCTCTGTAAAAGCTGCCGAAAAGAGGCAGATTGTAATGTTAATAGTGATTTGAGAATAAGTGCCGAGTCGCTTTTGGGAGAAGTTTTTATCAGCGCGATCGCACTAAAAAGTTAGCCTCTCAAGCCATTCTCTACGTATTTAGCGTATTCATTAAAACGATGAAGCGTCCGTGAGCCGACCTAAAAACAAGCTGAAATTGGCAAACAACACTGTACTCTTATAGGGGATCACTGAACTTTACAGCGGCCCCTATAATGTTGTATTGATCTAGCTGGTTTAGTGCTGGAATAGAGATTGCTTTTATGAGAGAGTTCCTACTTTCTTTTTATGTCGGTGCGACGCTCATCGTAGGCTTAGGACAACCGCTTCCTGCCAAGGCTCAAGCCAATGATCAAGTCAGAGCTCAAGCAACCTCGAATGCTCCTGATCTAGCCAGATCAGCCGCCCCCTCATCAGAAACCCCTACCCCTACCTGTCCGGCTATTAGAAACGCCCGCAGCTACGATGTCATTGTCTTTGGCGACGAAGTGCCGGGGGTGATGAGCGCCCTCAAGGTACAAAGGGAATTGCAGGCGCGCAACCACAGCAGCAAGGTGGCCATCATTACCGAAGGCAATACCGACAACGGCATTGGCGGACATTTGGTCAGGGGCGGGCTAGCGTATCTAGACCGCAATCAGGTGCCACAAAGCCTGCGATCGCGCTACGGCATTTTTGGCCAACCCAGCCGCCTTTATCAAGAATTTTTGAATCTGGGCCAAGTCCGAGAAATTGCCCTAGATCGCTTTGCCGCCGCCCGCAACTTTCAGCAGGCACTCAGCCGAGCAGGCGTTGATGTGATTGATAAAGCAGATTTAGGCGAGGTGCAGACCTCTGGGCCTTTGGTATGTGCACTCACAGCAGGCGGCCAGACCTACACCGCCCCGCAGTTTATTGACGCGAGTCAAAGTGGCGAACTTGCAGCTGCTAGCGGCGTCGAAATGATGCAGGGATTAGAAGCGCTAGGTTTTCCTAACAGCTCTTTAAGCATCGGTTTGATACTCGATCTGTACGGGGTCAATATCGATCAGCTCAGAGCAGTAGAGTCTCAGCTGATCACAAGATTTTTTGATCCGCAAGATGCAGCCGCCCAAAAGTGGCTGACAGCAGCTAGCGGCAACGACCCTGCTAAGCGCCAAGAGTTGCTGCAAGGCTTGCTCGACTATTACAATCAGCCCAAGCTGATGTACCAAGGCACACCGGATTCTGCCGATGTGCGATCGCTGGCCTTCAGTATTTTGGTACATGGCTATTTAGGCAAAGAATACGACATCAAATCCTCTGGCTTTTTGTTTGATCGCGCTAATATTGCGATTTTGCCTGATCGGCTGAGCTTTAACGCACTGCTGTTTTACGCCAATTCTGAAACCGCGCAGCAGCTCAGCACCACTGGAGCCCAACCCACCCGCGAAATGCGCTCTACCGCCGAAGCCGTTGCTGACCTATTTAAGCGCATGGGGGTCGAGCGGGTAGAAATTATGGAGGAGCTATACATTCGTAACGCTGGCCAAATTGCCCATCCGATTGATGAGCTGTCAGCGACGCTGATGGCGGCTGGCGGCATTCCGGGCAATGCCGCACTGGGCACGTTTAGCTATCACCTTGACGATCGCGGCGGCATTGAAGGCTTAGCGGAGCGGGTGAATGATTCAGCCCTGAGGCTGCTGAACTTTAGGCAAATGCCCGTATTTAATTACGGCTTTCGCCAAACTTTACCCAGAGAACGGCAAAATCTGTCAGTGCTTGGCCCCGCATCTGGCTTCGGCGGCTTGGGCACCACTGCTGGCCGGATTGTAGAGCTGAATGTAAGCGTCGGCGAAGGGCTTTCAATTGCAGTGGCCAAAGCCATTACCGAAAATCGCTCTTTGCAAACCATCAGCAACGCTGAAGTGGGTCGAGCCAGAGGCTACAGCTCAGATACCTACGGCTATCGCACCGACAGCTATGGGGCAATCTCGACGCTAGAGCGGCGGTTTCGGGGCGTTAACTACGAGCAGAACTATTTAGACGAAACCCAAACCTACCTCGATCAAAAAAATTACGAAGAAGCTGCTCAGACCATTGATCGGGCGCTGATCATCAACCCGCGCAACGCCTACGCTTACTACCTAAGGGGCGTCATTCAAGCGGAAGCAGGCGACCATACGCAGGCCCGCGCTGCTCTAGAGCAGGCGATCGCTCTCTATCAAGGCCAAGGCGACTCCTCTGCTGCGAGCAAAGCCCAAATCACGCTCGAAGCCCTACCGAATTAGCGCCTGCTCGACCGTCTGATCAACCGCCTGATCAGCAGAACCAGTCAGCAGATCAATCACCTGATCTTGATACGCTTTAAATCGGGGCTCTTCACGAGTAGCCGCCGTCCGCGCTGTGCCTAAGGCCACCTCAATTTCAGCGCGCACGGTGCCGGGCAGAGCCGTCATTACATAAATGCGTTGAGAGAGAAAAACGGCCTCTCTGACATCGTGAGTGATCATTAAAATGCTAGTGCCCGTGCGCGCCCAAAGATCCAGCATAAACTGCTGCATCGTCTCTTTAGTCTGGATATCGAGTGCGCCAAAGGGCTCGTCCATCAGCAATATTTTGGGTTGGCTCGCCAGCGCGCGGGCTATAGCAACTCGCTGCTTCATCCCACCTGATAGCTGCTTCGGCAAAGACTGAGCAAAGGCAGTGAGCTTGACCATATCCAAATAGTAAGATGCCTGCTCTCGGCGCGCTTTAGCACTCACCCCTTGCAGCTTTAGGCCAAACTCGACATTTTGTTGCACTGTCATCCACGGGTATAGCGTGTAGTCTTGAAACACCATGCCCCGATCAGCGCCAGGGCCAATGACCGGCTGCTGATCGACCGTAATCGCCCCGGTTGTGGGCTGATCGAGCCCCGCGATTAGCCTTAGCAGCGTAGACTTGCCAGAGCCAGAAGCGCCGACTACACACACAAACTCACCTTGCTCAACGTGCAAATTGAGATCTTTAAGCGCAACCACGTCTCCTTTTACCGTTGAAAAATTTTTATTGAGTTCGGAAACTTCGAGGTGCATAGTCAGTTCTCAATGAACGGCATTCGACATTCAAACGACAGCTAATCAACGGCCCATTTGCAGCTCGCTCTCAGCGCCCAGCGCAGCAGCAGATCAAACAAAAAGCCAATGACACCCAGCAAGATTAGGTACGCGAAGATCTCGTCTGTTCTGAAGAATTTTTGAGCGATCGCAATCCGCTTACCCAAGCCCTCAGTCGCCGCGATCAGCTCAGCGACGACCACCAAATTCCAAGCCGACGCCATATTAATGCGAAAAGCATCGAGAATGTTGGGCACCACAAACGGCAGAATTACCTGCATCAGCGTTTGCCGCCGCGATCCGCCCAGCGTGTAGGTTGCCTCTAGTAAATGCTTCGGCACAAACTTGACCGCATCCATAATCATCAGCGTATTAAAAAAAATCACGCCGATAAAAATCAGCGCAATCTTCGGCGCTTCATCTAGGCCCAGATAGATAATCAGCAGCGGAATAAAGGCCGGAGCAGGCATGTAGCGGACGATGCCCATAATCGGCTCTAGCAGCGATCGCACCGTTGCAAACGCCCCCATCCCAATGCCCAAAGGCACCGACAGCACCGCCGCCAGCAAAAACCCCAGCCCCACCCGCGTCACGCTAGCGCGCACATCTTCCAGCAAATAACCCTCAGCCCACAGCCGTCCAAACGCTTGCGCCACCTCTATCGGCGAGGGCAAAAACTTTGGATTCACTATCCCACTCGCCGACAGCGCCCACCATAGGCCAAAAGGCACCCCTATCGAGAGAATGCGCAGCCCTAAACTCAACCGGCCCGAAATCGGCTCACCCATTCGCCAAAAAGTTCTAGGCTTCCAGGCTTTGTGATTAGCTTTCTCACGCTGTAAAAGCGGCGGTGAAAACCCTTCAACATCCATCATAAAACTCTCCTTGTCCTTCTCCACTACTCTTTAAAGCGCTTTAAGACGCTCCAAAAGTAGAGAAAACGGCGAACTACGGGTTAGCTGCGGCATAAGCTTTAACAAACTGATCGTCTAAAATAGGTGCTAAATCGGGCGCTTCAGGAATAAACCCGACACCTGTCATAAAGTCAGCCATCTCTTTAGCGGCAGAGGGCATATACGTCATCCCTTCGCCTTCGCTAAAGGCTTCAAGATTGTCTTCTATCGTAAAAAATCGAGTGCCTACCTTGAGCTGTTGAAATTCTTCAATCGAAACCCCGGCCCGCTTCGCCATAATCTCATCGGCTTTATCAGGATTTTCTTCCATAAACGCCAACACATCGAACCAAGTGTTCACAATTGCCTGCACATCTTCTGGGCGCTCATCAATAATGGTTTTACTCATCACTAACAGATCCGGAATCGCCCCCGGAAAATCAGCAGAAGTCACTAGCTCTTTGCTGCCCTCACGCTCTAACGCCGTCAGCCAAAAAGGTGGGAAAGCGCCCACTGCATCGACTTGACCCGCCGCAAACGCTGCTGTAGCGGCCCCAGTTTCTAACGGCACAATTTCCACGTCATCGCGTGAGAGTCCTTCTTTTTCTAATGCCAAACTCAGCAAAAAGTCATCGACTACGCCTTCTTCAACAGCAACTTTTTTGCCCTTTAAGTCCGCTACAGTATTAATTTCTGCCGTCACAATGATTTTGTCATTGCCAGCCGAGTTGTCGTTTACGAGCACCGCGACTTCGCCATTGATGGCATCAGCGGCAAATGAAATCGTGTCGTTTAGGGTTTGGCAATTGCCATCGAGTTGACCCGTAGCAAAGGCTTCCATCGATTCAATGTAGCCATCAAACCACTTCATTTCTACATTCACATTGTTAGCAGCAAAAAGTCCTTCTTGTTCGGCAATAGCCCAAGGCCACCAGCCCGCCCAGTTGCTGTAGCCAATTACAATGGCTTCTGTGGCCTCTGTGGAGGCTGAACCGCTATCGGCAGCGCTGTCGTTTTCAGGTGCAGCGCCGCAGCTTACGGTCACTAGCAGGGTACAGAAGAAAGCTAAACAAAGAGAAATAAGCTGGCGTCTTTTCATGAAGGAAGTAAGAATAACGATAAGGGAGGAGAGAGGAGGAAAGTATGATTTGAGACTGCTAGACGCTTTGAGAGACGCTTTGAGAAATAAGCTGCTCAGCCTGGGCCATCCTGGTCTGTCGAATCCAGGTATACCATTCTTCTAAGCCTTCACCCGTTTTTGCTGATAGAGGAATAATCACGGCGCGTGAGTTGATCTGCCTTACGTTGGCCTCAATTTTGTCGATATCAATCTCTAAGTAAGGGGCCAAATCTGTTTTGGTGATCAACAAGCAATCTGCTTCACGAAACATCAGCGGATATTTAAGCGGCTTGTCTTCGCCTTCAGTGATGCTCAAGAGCGCGACTTTGGCATGTTCTCCTACCTCAAATTCTGCTGGGCAGACCAGATTGCCGACGTTTTCAACAAACATTAGATCAAAGGCTGCGGGCTGCTGCTCATGCTCGAACTGATGCAAGCCCCCGGCGACCATTTTAGAATCGAGGTGACAGGCTCTGCCGGTGTTAATCGCAATCACCGGAGTGCCGCCTTTACGCAGTCGTTCGGCGTCTAGCTGCGTGGTCATATCGCCTTCGATGACGGCCATCCGCAGTTCGGCTTGCAGCGATCGCAAAGTTTCCTCCAGTAGCTGAGTTTTACCCGAACCCGGACTGCTCATAATATTCAGGCAGGTAATGCCCCAGTGATCGAAGCGATCGCGATTCGCATCCGCCCCGGCCTGATTGGCATGAAGCAAATTCATCTCTAATACAGCGTCAAATGTCTGGTGCATCCATCATCTCCAAATAAATTTGTTTAGGCCATTTTTTTGGCTAAGCTTCTCAGCCAATCTTCTGGCTAATCTTTTAGACCGACACCGCTCGCGAAAACTCTACTCGCTTAATTTTCAGCTCTCGCCCGGAGCGAATGTCATCCATCGGCGATTGACAGTCCGGACAGCCATACTGCATCCCGATTTCAGGCTTATATTCCTGCTGACACGGATGACAAAAGGCAATCAAAGGCTTGCGCTCAATCACCAGCTCAGCCCCGTCTAAAAAAGTCCCCTGCGTCTGCACCTGAAAAGCAAACTGAAGACTCGCGGGCTCCACTCCGGCAAAGTCGCCAACGGTCAAATGCACTCTTTCCACTGTGGCCTGCTCCGGCTGCTCAGCCAGCCAATCTTTCACCGTCAAAATCAGCGCCTTCGTCATATCAGTCTCGTGCATTCTCTTCGTCTCCTCGATTCCATCTCAGACGCCGTATTCTGAAGGTTCCAGATATCCGCTGCTATACAGCGATGATTAAATTAAATGCCTACTGCCATTCACCGCTGCCTAAGCTCATATCAGCTGTCTCGTGAATGTAGTCAGGCCGGACGCTGCGAGGCAACTGCTCAGAAAGCACCAAATGGGCCAGCGCATCGCAAATCACTCTCGTGGCCATCAGCGAAGTCATATCGCTAACATCGTAAGGCGGCGACACCTCGACAATCTCTAAGCCACAGACCTTCACTCTGGAGACAATTTTGCCTAGTAAATAAAGCGCTTCACGCGGCAGCAGTCCACCGGGTTCAGGCCAACCTGTACCGGGCACAAAGCCCGCATCGATGCAGTCAATATCAAAACTGATGTAAACGCAGTCAGTACCATCAGTTGCCCTTTCCACAGCAAAGTCTACCGCTGCATCTAACCCCATTTCGGTAATATCAGTCACCGTGAGAATATTGGTGGCCCGCTCACGGCATACTTTTACCCCAGGGCGAGGCACTTGCCAGCCACCAATGCCAAGCTGCACCAGATTTTTGGCCGGGGCATTGGCGATATTAGTGGCATGAAACCAAGGGCAGGTGTGCATCCGCTCATCGAGGTCAGTTTCTTGCGTATCGACATGGCGATCAAAGTGAATAATGCCGACCTTTTTATCGCCCAAATGACGGCAGACGCCGCGCACGGTGGGAAAGCCAATGGAGTGATCGCCACCGAGGATAATCGGCAGGGCTCCTGAGCTAAAAATATGGGCAATTCCTTTTGAAATTTGGTCAAAAGATTTTTCGTTGTTGGCGGGAATGGTGAAAATATCGCCCACATCGCACATCGTGATGCTTTCACGCAAATCTACGCCCAGCTCGAAGTTATAGGGTGTGTACAGCGCTGAAATTCGTCGAATGCCCTGCGGCCCAAAGCGCGTACCCGGACGGTAGGTAGTGCCCGAATCGTGCGGCACGCCGACAATTGCGACATCGTATTCGCCGACCTTACGCACATCTTCAATGTAGGGCGCTTTGAGAAAGGTATTGATGCCTGCATAGTGAGGCAGTTCGCCGCGAGAGAAGGTAGGAATGGTGCGATCGCGAATACTCTCCGCCGCTTCTAGGCCATACATCAAGCCCTGATCGACTTCTTGCTGCCAGCCGGTCATCGGCAGCCTGGTTTCTTTTTCTAAGGCAGAGTCAGCCTCACTGCGGCCATCTTGGCTCCGAAAGGTAGGTTGATCGCTCATAAAGCTTAAGCCTTTGGTTCGTGCCAAAGGAAATGGGTGTGCAGGCGCAAAGCTACTCCCTTTCCATAGCAAAACCCGGTGAGGGAGCTATGGCGGCACCCTACAGCGGCACCTGGTAGCTTCACTCTCCCGGGCTTTTATCCCTCCGTGTACTAAAGCGCGATATAAGCGTTAACTTACGGGCTCTAGCGGTTTCTCTTGGACCAGACATTAGGCGATCGCTCACAAAAAGCAGCTCAATTAAAAAGCCACCTATTCACACAGCATCACAGCTAACCGGAACCCTAGAAACAATCTTCTAGCTGATCAGTTTTAAACAGCTACAAATACGACCAAAAGAAAGCGGAGAAAATCTTCACATTAACTTTTCAGCAATACCATAGCGTCCAAACTTTAACCAGAAGCCCGACAAGCAAAAGTGTCAACAGATACAAAACGGATTGATTTTTCTGATTTGCTCAACAGTTCAAATTATCAAAGAAGCGACCTTGGCAAAAACCTATATTGAAAATTGAAATAACAGAATTAAGGAAAAGCGGAATTTTTATGACTCAGTTTCAAATTGCTCTGTGCCACAATATCTTTGAGCAGCGCCTTTAAGTCGGGCAAAGCCATTTTTACTAAAAGCGCACCCATCAGTAGGAAATAGCCATCATCCTGCCGTGATGCATGCCTCATAACGTATCGACATAGGGAGCAGTCAGAAATTTCATTTAGTCAATCGCGCTATAGTTTCACCTAAATGCTTTGTGCCATACATCGTCTCGGCCAACATTGGGAAGAAGGAACCCCTCACATGCGCCAAACCAAACTCATTCAGCGAGGGCTTACCCTCCTTACCACCGGCCTTTTTACGAGCGCCTTGCTCACCGCCTGCAACCCGCCCAAAACTGAGCCCTCCAATAGCGAACCCGCCGCGATCGCTCCCCCTGCAACCACCGCCATTAAGCTCCTCTATTGGCAAGCCCCTACCACCCTAAACCCGCATCTCTCCCCAGGCATCAAAGATCTTGAAGCCGCCAGCATCGTTTTAGAACCGCTAGCCGCCTACAACGAAGCCGAAGAACTAGAGCCGATTTTAGCCGCCGAAATCCCCATCGCTGAAAACGGCGGCATCAGCGCCGACAACACCACCGTTACCTGGAAGCTCAAAGAAGGCGTGAAATGGTCAGACGGTGAGCCTTTTACCGCTAAAGATGTTGCCTTCACATACCAATTCATTACCAATCCAGAAGTCGGCGCTACTTCGGGCGAATTCTATGGCGAGGTGGCCAGCGTCGAAGCCGTTGACGATCTCACCGTGAAAATTACCTTTAAGCAGCCGACTCCCGCTCCCATGAGCCCTTTTGTTGGCGGCAGCGGCATGATTATTCCTGAACATATCTTTAAAGATTATCTTGGCGCTCAAGCTCGCTCTGCTCCTGGAAACACAGCTCCTGTCGGCACCAACGCCTTTCAGGTCAAGGAATTCAAGCCCGGTGACACCATTGTCTATGAGCCCAATCCTAACTTTCGCGGCGAACCCTCAGCCTTCAGCAGCGTAGAAATTAAAGGCGGTGGTGACGCGGTTTCGGCGGCGCGGGCGGTGCTGCAAACGGGTGAGGCTGACTACGGCTGGAATATTCAGGCCGAACCCGCTGTCATTGAAGGCTTAGAAGCCGCTGGCAAAGGCAAAATGTCGTACGTGCGTAAGCCGCTGATGGAGCGGATTTATATTAACTTCTCTGATCCCAACAAAGAAGTCAATGGCCAGAAATCCCAAAAAGATACGCCTCACCCTTTTCTCTCTGAAAAACCGATTCGCGAAGCTATCAGCCTTGCTATTGACCGCGAAACCATTACCACTCAGCTCTATGGAAAAGCCGGTACGGTTGCAACTAATTTTATCGTCGCACCGGATAAATACGCTTCGCCAAACACAGAATATGAATTTAGTTTGGAGAAGGCAGCAAAGCTCCTAGATGATGCGGGCTGGAAAGATACCAACAGCAACGGCATTCGCGATAAAAATGGCGTGGAGATGAACATTTTGTTCACCAGCTCCGTAAACCCAGTAAGACAAAAAACGCAAGAGATTATTAAGCAGAATCTAGAATCTCTCGGTATGTCTGTAGAACTTAAGAGCGTAGAAGCAGGCGTATATTTTGGCGATGCGACTAATGCAGATTCGGTGAATCAATTTAATGCGGATCTTCAGCTATTTGCATTCGATAGTGAAACGCCTGAGCCTGACTCATACATGGAGCTTTACGCTTGCGATCAAATCTCTCAAAAAGAGAATCAGTGGTCAAAAGAAAATTCTTCTCGCTACTGCAATCCTGCCTATGACGCACTTTTAGCAAAGCTCGGCGCAATAACCGATCCTGAAAAACGAAAGGCTTTGTTTATTGAGATGAACGATCTGTTGATCGAAGATGTGGCGCTGATTCCGCTGGTGCGGCGCAGTGATGCCTATGCGATCGCGAACTCTCTCACAAATCTAGAATTTACGCCTTGGGCGGCCAGCACTTGGAAGCTCAGTGATTGGGGCAAGCAGTAAACTAACTCATGGGCAAATATCTCCTGAAACGGGTTTTGATCGCCATTCCAACGCTGGTCGCCATTAGCATGGTGATTTACTTAGTGCTGGCTTTAGCCCCCGGCGATCCGCTGGGCGAAATGGCCAACAGCCCCTCGATTACTGCCGAAATACGAGAAAATCTTCGCCGGGTGCTGGGGCTCGATCAGCCTATTCATGTCCGCTATTTCAAATGGGCTTCGGCCTTTATGACCGGTAATATGGGCTACTCTTATGTCAGTCCGGTGCCGGTGCGCGATCTAATTTTTCAGCGCTTGCCGACCACTCTTTGGATTGTTGGATTTGCCTATTTTTTTTCGGTGCTGATTGCCTTCCCGCTTGGCATTCTTTCTGCCCTAAAGCGCTACACATGGCTCGATCAGCTAGCAACAACCTTTGCCTTTGCGGGCTTCTCTACTCCGCCCTTTTTCACCGGCTTAATCTTGATTATTATCTTCAGCGTGTGGCTGGGCTGGCTTCCTTTTATTTACGACAGTACGCTGATTGTCAGCGATTTCAGTAGTCTCATGGCGCAGCTTAAGCAGTCAATCATGCCGATTGCTGTGCTCACCTTGTTTCAAACCGCTGTGCTGATGCGCTACATTCGCGCTGCTGTAATCGAACAGCTCAATTTAGACTATGTGCGCACCGCTTACGCCAAAGGGCTGAGCAGCAGGCAGGTGATAATTCGTCATGTGCTGCGCAATGCCCTCATCCCGGTGGTTACCCTAATCGCGCTGGATATTCCGGCGGTGTTTACGGGCGCATTGGTAACCGAGCAAGTATTTCGCGTGCCGGGTATTGGCTCGTTACTCATCGACTCAATTAACCGCAGCGATACGCCGGTTGTGATGTCAATTACTTTTATTTATGCCATTTTAATTGTGGTGTTTAACCTGATGGCTGATTTGCTGTATGGCGTACTTGATCCGCGTATTCGGTATCTATAGTGATGGATGATGAGTCGCTAGAATAGTCGGCTAGCTGCCGTAAAGTGGGGCACGCTGATGACTATCTGGATGAATGGCTTGACGAGTATCTCGAAAGCAAGGTCATGCTCACAGCAGTCGTGGGACTATTGGCACTTGGGCTAAGTTTAGATCAGCCGTTGACAGCTGCTACCAGCCGAATGAGGAGTAACGAGAGCCTGCGGAAAATGCTTCGCGCGCGGCGGCATCATCCTTTGCTTGAGGCGATACCGTCTCTATCCGTGACTCAGCGCAAAAAGAAGCTGTGCTGAGTCCCCCAAAGCGCTTGACCACGCTCGTGCGCAGCCGCAAATCAGGATTGGCAAACCAAAAGCGCTCTACTGAACTCATCGTTTCATAATCAGTCGTCAGCACTAGGCCATTTTCTGCATCCATCTCGTATCGGCCAATCACGGGCACAATTTCCGCATAGCCGCGCTCACGCAGCAGATTTCCTGTCTGCGGATTGTCTTCATCTGGCACTAGCGCAAATACGGTCGAACCCTGGTGGTCTTCGCCTTCTTTGTCCCAGGCCATTTCGCCGTTCCACTGCACATACGCGCCGCCTACAGCAGTGGCCGGATCGACCGCGTGCATTTTGCAGATCTCAATAATTTTTTCATTGTCAGCCGGAAGCGCCTCTACCGAAATGTTAGAGCCGCCCAACTCCGCACGGCGAAAGGGTAAGTGATGAGTTGTCCGCTGAGACTGCCACTGCCCAGCACTTTGCTGAAAAAACTCCATTACATTCATTGAGCCGCTCTGACCTCTACTTGACCTTTGACTTGACCTCTACTGTTCACTCTATCTTTCCACTTTATTTTTTAATGCGGGCAACCTTGCCGTTAAGGAACTTTGGATACCGAAAATACTGAATTCACTCCCCACTATAGCGTTCAACTGCGGACTAGGATTTGTAATCACCCTAAGAGAGATACCTCACTAAACGCAGTCCCCTCTTTTGAAAGAGTTAGTGACTAATCAACTGTTATTAGGATGATGTCATAGCTTGTGAGGTCAGCAAATTTACCTAACTTCGGCTGATCTCAAAGCGAAATCCAGCTTCTGCAAAAAGCCCAAAACCCTTAGATGACGGTAATTTTCCGGATTTCATAGCGGTTGAGTCAGTTTCAAGAGGGTAATTTAAGTAACGCTTGTTACTGAACATATTTACAATTTGGCGTTATTATGTATTAATGGTGAAGCTTGATTGGACTTTAAAGTGGATTCTGCGATCGCAAATCCGCCAGCTTTAGGCCAGTGAAGCCTCATGTTTTAGAGTTGACCCCAACTTACAGGGGCTAGCTCAAAAGTCTGATTCCCCCAGATCTTGATTAACCTTACAAGATCTTTCTAACCTTTTAGAGGCCTTTTAGAGGAGACACCATTATGGATAAGTCAGGCAAAGACACACTGCCCGGCAGCCTTAGCTTGGAGCAGCAGTTCAAATTACAGATCGTCAAAGATCAAGTCAGAGGGCTGAGTTTAGAGCAAGCCCAAGAGTACGTTGTCGAAGTGATGAGGCAGATGATGGTGAAAGACAACTTAGTTAAGCATCTACTCAAGAATGCTTAACCGCTGAATCTAAAGTTCAAAATTCATTTTAGGTCTGAGCTATCAGCTCGTTTCCCAAAGCCGTTATTCAATGGCTAGAATTTGGAACCTCGTCTATCACTTCAGCCCTAAATTAATAGAGGGCACCTTTGAACAAGTTAAACCAGTTCCTTTTATCAAATCTAGATATTTCGAGCCGAGCTAATCCCTATGATTAGCTCGGCTTTTTTAATCTCTACGTTTAATGCCCGATTGATTTAGCGTACGCTTCATCGAGCTTTGATTTGCTAGGTGCGATCCGCTCCTAGCTGAGCTTAGGGATTGGGGCAGCGGCGCGTCAAAACCACAAATATTACGAAATATTGCAACGGCATCTTAGATGTCAGCTTTTCATGATATGGCTACACGCCTTTGTTTAACGGCATCCTAGCTATTTGCCTGCGATTATGTGACGGATTATTGCTTTGTTTTTCATAAAAGGGACTGAGAGCGGGTTCATCTTTTACTCTTATTTCACTGGCTTAATTAACTAAGTCAGCTGCTGTATTACGAAGAAGGAGAGCTTGATGCTTGACGCTTTCTCTAGAGCCGTTGTCACGGCCGATACCAAGACCGCTACTATCGGTGGTGGCGAACTTGCCGCTCTAAAAAGCTTTGTTGCCGAAGGTAACAAGCGCTTGGATGCTGTAAATGCTATTGCTTCCAACGCTAGCTGCATCGTTTCTGATGCAGTTTCTGGCATGATCTGTGAGAACACTGGCTTGATTCAAGCTGGTGGTAACTGCTACCCCACTCGTCGCATGGCTGCTTGCCTTCGCGATGGTGAAATCATTTTGCGCTACGTTTCCTACGCTTTGCTCGCAGGTGACGCTTCCGTTCTCGATGATCGTTGTCTAAACGGTCTGAAAGAAACTTACGCTGCTCTAGGTGTGCCAACGGGTTCTTCTGCTCGCGCAGTCAACATCATGAAGGCGTCCAGTGTTGCTCACATCACTGGCACTAACAGCCCTGAAGCAGGTGGTTCTCGTTATAACAAGAACGACGCTGCTCAAGGCGACTGTTCTGCGCTGGCTTCTGAAGCTGCTGGTTACTTTGATCGAGTTGTGTCTGCGCTTTCCTAGTTGCTCTGGGCAAAGCCGAATAGCAACTATTTAGCAGAGCCTTTTAGAGTAAATGGATTAAAGCTTGACTAGACTATCGACTTTTTTTGAGTTCGACCGATCAAACATCATTTGGAGAAAATAAATCATGAAATCTGTTGTAACCTCTGCGATCGCTTCGGCTGATGCCGCTGGACGTTTTCCGGGATCTGCTGACTTGCAGGCCGTTCAAGGTGGTTTGCAG
>JBGTIK010000170.1:0-3787 GCA_041745715.1 Phormidesmis sp. | reverse complement strand
GCCATTTTAGGCAGGATGGGTTCTCCAGCCGAAGACCCCAAACCTCGCAGAAAGTCACCCGGATGGCCTCCCGGCAAAGCCAGAACCCCTCGTGCCCGTTGCCCGACTGTTAAAAAGACCTATTCCAAGCCCAAATCAGATAAGCGAACTGCTGCATAGGCTCTGGATTAGGCTATATTGACCTCGACTCTCCACACAGTTCTCCGAGAGTTTGATTTCGCCTGCTCGCAAAACAGATTTTGTCTAAACTCCAGTTGTCTAATAATTGCGAAGAAATGTATAGAGTTGGTTACTTGTGTAAAGTAAATTGACCACTATCCTAGTTGTAGTACGTTTATACTGATGATGGATACGGTTAATTCGGTGTCCTAACAGCTGCCGATGTTTTGAACCGCCTGGTTTTTGTCCGGTTTTTGTAGAGAGCGATTTCTATTCATGGTTAAAACTCGATCCGTCTATATATGCAATGCCTGTGGGGCAGAATCTGGCCAGTATTTTGGCAAATGCCCGACCTGCCATAGCTGGAACCGCTTGGTCGAGCAAAAGCTAGAACCGATTGAAACGAGCACGACTCGCCCTAGTATGAAATCGCGCACGGGCACGAGCCGCCGTTCAAAAGCTCCGGCTCAGCCGCGCCTATCGCTCACCTTTAATCAAATTCAAGATCATCCACAGGCTCGAATTCCTTCTGGCTATCATGAGCTAGATCGGGTGCTAGGGGGCGGCATTGTGCCGGGATCGCTGGTGCTGTTAGGGGGTGATCCGGGTATTGGGAAATCGACGCTGCTGTTGCAAACGGCTAATCAGCTCGCCCAAAAAACACCGATTCTGTACGTTTGTGCAGAAGAGTCGGGGCAGCAGGTAAAGCTTAGATCCCTTCGCTTGGGAATGGCTGGCGAGGAGAATCCAACCGGGAACAACACAGGCGGCATTCGGGAAAATCTCTATCTGTTGCCTGAGACAAATTTGGAAACTATTTTAGAAGAATTAGAATCGCTACGGCCTCAGGTGGCGGTGATTGATAGTATTCAGGCATTGTTCTATTCAGCGCTGACCTCTGCACCCGGATCGGTTGCGCAGGTAAGAGAATGTACGTCGGCGCTGATGCAGCTCGCGAAAAAAGAGAATATTTCGCTGTTTATTGTAGGACATGTGACAAAAGATGGGGCGATCGCTGGCCCGAAAGTACTGGAGCATTTGGTCGATACGGTGCTGTATTTTGAGGGCGATCGCTTTGCGAGTCATCGGCTGCTGCGCTCGGTAAAAAACCGCTTTGGTGCCACTCACGAACTTGGTGTGTTTGAAATGGTCGATAAGGGCTTAGCCGAAGTGCTGAACCCGTCCGAGCTGTTTATGAGCAATCAAGAAGAGAATGTGCCGGGAGTTGCAACCATTGTGGCCTGTGAAGGCACGCGACCTTTGGTGGTAGAGCTTCAGTCGCTGGTGAGCCCGACTAGCTACAGTTCGCCGCGCCGCTCTACAACGGGCATCGAATACAACAGACTATTGCAGATTTTGGCGGTGCTCGAAAAGCGGGTCGGGATTCCGCTCTCTAAGCTCGATGCCTATGTGGCTTCTTCGGGTGGACTAAATGTGGGTGAACCGGCGGCAGATCTCGGCATTGCGGTGGCAGTGGCGGCGAGTTTTCGCGATCGCATCATCGATCCAGAGCTAGTGCTGATTGGAGAAGTCGGCCTTGGCGGGCAAATTCGCCCGGTGTCACAAATGGAATTGCGGCTGAAAGAAGCCGCTAAGCTAGGGTTTAAGCGGGCGCTGGTGCCGAAAGGGCAAAAGCGGACTGGAATGGGGATGGAGGTAATAGAAGTCGGGCGGGTGGTGGATGCGATCGCAACAGCTTTGGCTAACTCCACTCAGCACGAACCCGAAGAGCTGTCCGAAGACTAACAAGCAGGGTGCCTTACGCTCAACAGATGCGTTAAAATGGAGTGCTAAACTACATTTCCAACCGTTCTGAAGCACTTTTTGAAGCACTATGGCATCCCTTTCTATTCCTACAAAAAACGCCAAGACGGTTGATGCAAAAGCGTTGGCTGCATTAGATGACAAGCTCTCTAAGCGGTTTATTGCGCTCGATCCAGATGGCTACTTTTTGATCTATATAGATCGCGAGGCCGGTTTGCTGTGTGCTAAGCACTTTACTAACACTATCAACGACAAAGGCTTGGCCTGCGATCCGGTAACAGGGAAGCCGCTATCTGTACGCGGCGGCAGCGATCGCCCCTCATCTCAACTCTTCACCGGGCGAACCGCCAAAGAGCTGTGCATGAAAATCTTTGAAGACAAAGAGAACCCTTGCCCAATCAGCTACTTAGATCATGCCGCTTACTTGGGGCGCGAATTTGTGCGGGCAGAAATAGCGCTAATTCAAGGCAGTGAATACATTCAGGATTGAGCAGAAGAACAGGAAAAACGCTGAATTTTTGCCATTCTGCTAATCTATCCAACCGGCTGCTGATTAAGGCGGTTCCAATAGCGTGACGTTTACCAGTGGCGTGACGTTAAAGCCTGAGTTGAGCAGTTCTGTTTGAATCTGAGTGCTCAAACGGCGACTGACTGGTTCGCTAGAGAGGCTTTGGCCCTTTATGGGCTGCACATAGATGTCACTAAGCAGCGTATTTTGACCAGCAATATCAGATTGAGTAAAGCGAACGTTGACCTCGACTAAGCTGACATCAGGATTATTTTTAACGACGGTTTGAATAATGCTCTCTGCTTTTTGAGCGCGGCTAGCTCGCAGCAAATCAGGTGTGGTAGAAAACTGCCAAAATAGCAGTAGCGCCAGCGCTACCGCAGAGAGCCCAATTGCGATTGGGAAAAACCGCCGCTTGCCCCGCGTATAGATAGCGCCTTGCGAATTGAGGCCGTATAGCCGAAAAACGATGGCGCAGGCGATATTGATGGCGACTAGCTGCAATAGCAGTAAAAAAATACCGCTAATGATCATCTCAGGGCGCTGAATGGCGATCGCCATGCCAATCATCCCCGCTGGTGGAGCCAATGCTGCTGCGACTAACATGCCAATGGCTGTACCCGATACCAAGCTGCTGCGCTCAGACTGCACTAGTTGCAGTGCGCCCGCAACACCGCCAGCTAAGGGCAACAAAGTCGCTGTCGCTGAGATTTCACTGGTTAGAGTCATCTGCTGGGTGGCAACGGTTTGGCCAAAGGCCATGCTGAGCAGCCAAGTGACTACCACAATCACCGCTAATGCTACAAAATATCGCAGCAGGCTGCGCTTGAGTAACTGAGTATCGCCTCTAGCTGAAGCGATCGCAACATTCATTGCAGGCCCACCAAAGGGCGCAATCAGCATCGCCGCTACCAGCAAAAAAACGCTATTAGTATAGAGTCCAATCCATACGATTACGCCAGCGATGGTGGCATAGGCTAAAAAGCTTGGCCAAGAACCAATGCTCTGCACCCCTTGGAGAAAAACTTCCAATGAGCTGCGCGGCTGCACCTCCTGTAAGCCTTGAGGAATTTCATCCGTCGGTAGCCGTAGTGACAGCACTGCACTTGGCAGCAAAGAAACCTCAGACGAAGGCACGGCTTTTTCGAGCGCATCTAGCAGATCGCCTACTTTGCGATTAGGTATCAGTGCCTAAAGTGATCGATGCTTCCTTTGGGGCCGGTAGCTGAAGCGAGTGACAGACAGCGGCCATCGTAGCGCTCCGCTAGCTGCAACACCTGCTTGCCGTAGCCTTGAGACACTTGAATAGTAAGCTGACGCATGAGCTAAGGGGTAAGTTTAAGCTGTGCAATCTAG
>JBGTIK010000169.1:0-23913 GCA_041745715.1 Phormidesmis sp. | reverse complement strand
TGCGAATGCGAATGCGAATGCGAATGCGAATGCAGTCAGAATCGAGCCTTCGGCTCGATTTGTAAATCCTTGTAATGAGATCGCACCATAAGTGACAATCAGTAACAGCCCATAAGCGATGGTTGCAATCACCCCAGAGGTAGAACCCCCATCCCAGAAAACGGTTGCAAAAGCACCTGAAAATGCTTGTAAAATGCCCGCCACACCAGCGATTACCGCTATCAACAGCAGTTGCATCACCATCCACCGCCGCTGCAAACCGGCCTGCGCATTCGTAAACTTCACCTCATGCAGCACCGCATTCGTAAAGTTCGCACTGCGAATATCTGCCCCGCTAAAGTCTGCGCCAGACAGGGTTTGCCCCTTAAAGTTCGCACCCCGCAAGCTGGCATTGCGAAAGTCGCGCTCTCCGGCAGCGTAGCGGCGTAATACTTCCTGAGCGGTGATGGCTACCCGTCTTTTTTCGGCTATCGTCACTAGGCTTACCCAAAGGCAGATATTCTCCCCATCAGTAAACGGCATTCGCTTAGCTAGCGCAAGCCCAACGGCGCGTTATTTGCAGCCGTTTATGAAAGCATTACACTCAGCCGCGTTGCATGAGGGTCACAGTCTTTTTGTCTGGAGACGCCATACACTTGCGCGGGGTGTAAAATAGCGAATGGCTAACCTCTGGCCATCAGTAAGGAGAGCATCGTGCAATGGATAGAGTAAACACCTATCGCACCTACATTTAGCAGCTCCTCACAGAACGAGCAGAACGTTCTCGGCAGTGACCTAGTGAAGTAGAGGCTCAAACCATTTTCGATACGGTGCGAGATCACTACCAGTTGGTTTATGTCGGCTGGAAGCGCAATGGTCTAAGAGACTATGGCTGTTTGCTGCACCTTGATATTAAAGATGACAAAATCTGGATTCAGTACGACGGGACAGAAGGGGGAATTGCCTACAAGCTGGTAGAGCTTGGTGTCCCTCAGGAAGATATCGTTTTGGGGTTTAAACCTGAGGCCATAAGACCTCATACAGAATTTGCGGTGGGCTAAAAAAAGACACCTGAACCGCTATCGCATACTTTGCTTTTTCTCTTTTTTAATGTCGCGCTTACCAACAGCGGCCATTTCAGCATCCATCAGGGTGCGACCAGTCGCTGCTAAGTATACGTCATCTAGGCTGGGCTGAGATTGCGAGATGCCAAAGGTCGGGAGGTTAGCGGCTTTGAGCGCAGCTTGAACGGCACTCAGGGCGTCGGCGTTTTTATCGACAACAAGGTTGAGAGAATTGCCTTGGGCGCTGTTGACAATCACGTCTTGAACAACGGGCAATGCTGAGAGCAGGCTTTGGGCTGTGTCGGCTTCGTCGTCGGGAGTGAATTCGCGAATGCGGAGGGTGATGCGATCGCCCCCCACCTCCGCCTTTAATGCCGCCGGTGTTCCACTCGAAATCACCTTACCCGCATCAATAATCGCCACTCGATTTGCCAGCATATCCACCTCTTCGAGATAGTGACTGGTGAGTAGAATCGTCGTCCCTTCTTGGCGCAACTGCTGCAAAAATTTCCACACCGCCGTGCGACTCTCAATATCTAAGCCCACCGTCGGTTCATCTAGTACTAGCACCGCCGGTTGATGCAGCAACCCCGCCGCCAAATCTAGCCGTTTCTTTTGTCCGCCCGAATAATTGCCCGTCTTTTTATCGGCAATATCAGCAATTTCTAGCAGATTAAGCATTTGCTCAATTCTGGGCTTGACCAAACTTTTCGGCAAATGATAGATCGCCGCCTGCAATTCCAGCAGTTCACGCCCCGTCAGCACCTTATCGATCGCGACTTCTTGGGCGATGTAGCCCAGCAGTTGCCGAGCCCTGCGCGGAGAGTCTATTACCGAAATGCCATTGAGTTCGAGCCTGCCTGCATCCGGCGTCATCAGCGTACAGAGGCAGCGAATAGTGGTCGTTTTACCCGCGCCATTGGGCCCTAGCAAGCCAAAAATCTCTCCAGGTTCAATCGTGAAAGAAACCTCTTTAACGGCAGCGACATCGCCGTAAGATTTTTTGAGATTTTCCACCAAAACAGCAGGAGCCATAGATCACCTTGAAAGAAAAAAGTGCTTTCTTCTATTTTAGTGTCTTAGCGCCAATGGCCCCAAACCAAGCAAACCTACCGGCCAACTCGTTAACCTGATGTCTAGCCCAACATTGGGATCGCAGCCAGGATGGACTGTACTCCATTTGCCAAAGCCGCCGTGCCATAGCGCACAACCGGCAGTGAATCAATCACCATCGCGACTGAAAGCAGCATCATGTAAAAAATAGAATATTTGAAGGTGTCCCGTGCTAGATCGCGATCATCGTAGTCGCTGCGCAGTTCCCAAGCTTTTTGCAAAAACAGGTAGCCCATCGCCGCCGCGCTCAGCCCATACACGATACCGCACACGCCTAGCGGATACACAAGTGTCAGCGTCAGCGGCACCAGCACCACCGTATACAGCCAAATTTGCTTGGCCGTCGCTTGGTTGCCCACTACCACCGGCAGCATCGGCACCTTCACCTTGGCATAGTCATCTTGAATGAGCATCGCCAGCGCCCAAAAGTGAGGCGGCGTCCAAACAAATACAATCGCAAAAATCACCCAGGCCGCAAGGCTCAGCTCACCCGTTACCGCTGCCCAGCCAACCAAAGGCGGAATCGCACCCGCCGCACCCCCGATCACAATATTTTGTGGTGAAGATCGCTTCAGCCAAAACGTGTACACACCGATATAGACGACGATCCCCAGCATCGCTAGGCCCGCACTCAGCAGGTTAGCAAACCCCGCCAGCAGCGCAAAAGACATCACCGCCATCACCACCGCAAACACGAGCGCATCTTTGGGCTGTACTCGCCCAGAAGGAATGGGCCGATGGCGCGTACGCTCCATGTCGTAGTCGATATCGCGATCATAAATGCAGTTAATGGTCTGCGCCGAGGCAGCGGCTAAGGCTCCACTTAATAGCGTCACCAGTAGCAGCGTCGGGCTGACTCGGCCTTGACCTGCAACCCACATCCCTGCGGCTGTTTCGATGAGCAGCAGCGGAATAATCCGAGGCTTGGTTAGCTGCCAGTAGCTGCGCACCACCTGCCAGGGGTTTTCGTGATGCTGGGCGCTCCCAAGGGAAGAAGTTTGCATAATCTGGGTATAAATCCTCTTTAAGGTTAAATCGGGGCCGGTTAAGTTAGCGGGCATCAATAGAAGCGGGGCTTAGGGCTGGATTTGGAGCTGAGCTTGAGAACAGGTGATCGCGCCAAGCCAACACTGTAAAGCTTACCAACGTCCCTAGCAGCGTCGCCCCAATCGCTTGGTGTGAAACCGTCAGCGGCTCTACCTGAAGCCGCAGCTTAAAGGTGGCGATCCCCAAGGCAATCTGCAACACCACTAGCAGCCCTGCCGTATTCGCGAGGGTTCGCAGCCACCAGCTCAAAGCAGGCGTGCGCCAAACCCCAACCACCAAAACAATCACCGCCAAGGTCGGCGGCACAACCCCGACAATATGCGTATTCATGACGCTGCACAAGTCATTGAAACCAAAGCACTGATGCGCCGCCCAGCGGGAGCCCACCAGCCCTCCCAAAAGGCTTTGGCAGTACACCGCAACGGCTGCTGCCAAGCCAATCCAGGGCAGTTTGCCCACGTTGCCAGTGGGCTGGTAAGGCATCAGCAATGTGCCCATCACCAGCAGCGCGCAGAAAAATAGCAGGGCAGTGCCTAGGTGGGCAGTAACAATGTCAAATCGGAGGAGCTGCATGACGGTGAGCCCGCCTAATAAGCCCTGCACCAGGATTAAAAACAGTGCGCCCAGCGAGGCCCAAGGCAGCCAAGCAGGAAGCACTCGCCGGTACCAAGCGCAGATGGCTACAAGAGCTAGTGCCATCAGCCCAATCAAAGACGCATCCAAGCGGTGAAACCACTCCAAAAATACCTGCAAATTCATCTGCGCTGTCGGCACTAACTGCCCGTAGCACAAAGGCCAATCAGGACAGGCAAGCCCCGCATTCATCACCCGCGTGGCACTGCCAACCGCCATCAGCAAAAGCGTGGCCGCAGCCATTTTCCACACCCAGCGCCTCACCAGCGTTTGGGCCGGTGTCTGAGCCGGTGTCTGGGCCGGTGTCTGAGCCGCTATTTGGGCAGTAACTGGCTCAGTTATCTGGGCGCTCGAAAAGCCAGAATTTAAACTGGAATTAACCATAAGGTGCAGAACAACAAGTAGTAGGATGCAGAGAACTAAAGCTTTTAGGCGGGTTTGATTCTCATGACAAACCGCCCTAACCTTACCAGCCTTAACCCAGCCTTAGCATTGTCAAAAGATTTTCTATAGTATTATTAACTTCCCCAAAGAATCTTCTTTTGATGAGAATATAGCGCAAATAAAAAATATCCTCTGGTTGTAGAGATTTTCTTCCAAATCGGCCTACTGCGTTTAACTTTGCTTAATAATTAGCCCCTTACAATAGGCATACGCTCGTCGCTTTGAGATAATTTTTGTGATGTCAAGGTTCAACTCAAGTTTTTGGACAGGTATTCTCAGCCTAGCGCCAGATACAGACTACCTGTAAGCAAAATTCTATAGAAAAGATTAAAGCCTCAAACATCTTTTAAAAAGATACTCACATCCCTCCAAAGAGCGCTACCTTGTATAGGCAATCAGTCAAGCCATGACTTGATTATTCTCGTTATAGAAGACTCTTAGAAAAAGATATCAGCTACCAAAGAAATCAGCTTAAGCAAACTCAGCCGAAGCAAGATCTGGCAATAGAAAAGTAACCCAAAGCAACAGATCGGTAGAGATCTGTACCTAGTACTGTGAATATTCCAAGCTCTATTGTGACTCTTTTAGTGGGTATTTTCGTTACCCTTGCCAGCCTGTGGTATGGCCAAAATCATGGCCTGCTGCCGGTAGCCGCCTCTAGCGAAGCTGAGCTAGTAGACCAACTGTTTAACGTGATGATGACGATTGGGTTTGGCCTGTTTTTACTCGTAGAAGGCGCGTTAGTGGTTGCGGCTATTCGCTTTCGTCGCCGCCCGGGCGATGAGAGTGACGGCGAACACTTGGAGGGCAATATCCCGCTAGAAATTCTCTGGACAGCGATTCCGGCGGTGGTTGTACTTGGCATCTCGATTTATAGCTTTGATATCTATACCCGTATGGGTGGCCTTGATCTGATGAATCACAGCATGGCCCCAACGAATGCTCCGGCCATGCAGGTTGCTTACCAGGTCAAAAACGGTGCCGCCCCTTTACTAACAGATGCTAGCGCCGGGATGGGCCTGATGCCGGGACAAGATGAGGACTCCGTACTATCGGTTGATGTCAAAGGTTTGCAGTATGCTTTTATCTTTAACTATCCCAACGGAATCGTAGACGGTGAACTGCATGTACCCGTCGATCAGCCGGTAGAACTTAACCTCAATGCTCAAGATGTTCTTCACGCCTTTTGGCTACCGGAGTTTCGGATTAAGCAAGACATGATCCCTGGTCAGGACACCAAGCTGGTGTTTACGGCGATTCGCGAAGGCACTTATCCGGTGGTCTGCGCTGAGCTATGCGGGCCTTATCACGGTGGTATGCGCACTCAGGTGATTGTCGAATCGGCTGAAGACTATGCAACTTGGGTAGATAGCCGCTTAACGGCAATGGCGGCGGGCAATAGCACTATCGCTAACCTCCCCTCCCCCCCCGCAGATCGCACTGAAGCCGAATATCTCAACACCTTTGTTGAGCCCATGCAGCTAGCAGTTGCGCCCGAAAGCCTAGCCATGCTGCACGCTCACGTGCATCCTTCACACTAGCTGCCTTCAATAGGCCACCTTCAATTAGTCCTTATCAATTAGCCATAGAACCCTAAGCGTTTATGACAGCCACTTCAGAAGCTAAAGCAACCGCCCCCGTAGATGTGCCAATGCTCTTAGGCAACGAGCGCAAATGGACTGACTATTTTACGTTTTGCACCGATCACAAAGTGATTGGTATTCAGTATCTGGTAACCGCCTTCTTCTTTTACTTAGTCGGCGGTAGCCTCGCGACTGTCATGCGCACCGAGCTAGCTACGCCCGCGCCCGATATCGTCACGCCCGATGTGTACAACGGTCTACTAACCCTGCATGGCACCGTCATGCTGTTTTTATGGATTGTGCCCGCTGGGGCAGGGCTGGCCAACTACTTGATTCCGTTAATGATTGGGGCGCGTGATATGGCCTTTCCTCGGCTTAACGCGATCGCCTTTTGGATGATCCCACCGTCTGGACTGCTGTTAATTAGCAGCTTTTTTTATGAGCCCCCGCAGGCAGGTTGGACGTCTTATCCACCGCTGAGTCTGACTACTGGCGCATTGGGTGAGGGCATTTGGATTTTGAGCCTTTTAGTCGGCGGCACGGCTTCGATTTTGGGCGGGCTCAACTTTTTGGTCACCATTCTAAAAATGCGAGTGCCCAGCATGTCTTTAACGGACATGCCGCTGTTTTGCTGGGCCATGATTGCCACCTCTCTGCTGATTTTGATCAGTACGCCCGTGCTGGCAGGGGCGCTGATTTTGCTCGCTTTTGACTTGCTAGCTGGCACTGCCTTCTTTAACCCCACTGGTGGCGGTAATCCGGTGGTCTATCAGCACATGTTCTGGTTCTACTCGCATCCAGCAGTGTACATTTTTGTGCTGCCGCTGTTTGGCGCAATTAGCGAAGTGATTTCTGTCCATGCGCGCAAGCCGATTTTTGGCTACCGGGCTATTGCCTACTCCTCCATCGTGATTAGCTTCTTGGGCCTGATTGTCTGGGCTCACCATATGTTTACCAGCGGCACCCCCCCTTGGCTGCGGATGTTCTTTATGATCACTACGATGGTGATTGCGGTGCCCACTGGGATTAAAGTCTTTGGCTGGGTAGCAACGCTGTGGCGCGGCAAAATTGCCTTTACCAGCGCCATGCTGTTTGCCCTTGGCTTTATCGCCCTCTTTCTAATCGGTGGCATCAGCGGCGTGATGCTAGCTGCGGTTCCGTTTGATATTCACGTTCACGACACTTACTTTGTGGTCGCTCACTTCCACTATGTGCTGTTTGGCGCTTCGGTATTTGGCGTCTTCATGGCGGTGTACCACTGGTTCCCCAAAATGACCGGCCATATGATGAATGAAACTTGGGGCCGCATTCACTTTGCTCTTACCTTCGTCGGCATGAATCTCACCTTCATGCCCATGCACGAACTTGGACTCATGGGCATGAACCGCCGGATTGCGCTGTACGATCCTCAGTTTACTGACTTGAATGTGCTGGCCACCATTGGCTCTTACATCATGGCAGTTTCGACGATTCCCTTTTTGATCAATGCGGTTTGGTCATGGCGCTATGGGCCCAAAGCCCCCGCGAATCCTTGGCGCGCACTGACGCTAGAGTGGCAAACGCTCTCACCGCCGCACATTGAAAACTTTGAAGAGCTGCCCGTGCTAAAAACTGGCCCTTATGACTATGGCTTAGGCTACATTGCCGAAAAAGATCCCGCTGAGCTGTACGAACATGCTGTGCCCGCTCCCGTTGCCTCCTAACCCCCTACTTTTACCTATCCATGCAAAGCTCTATCGATACTGCCGAAGGGATGATCAATCTCGCCCAAGAGGGTGCAGCTAGCCATCACGAAGAGCATCCCGACCATCGGATGTTTGGGATCTTAGTGTTCTTATGCGCTGAGAGTATGCTCTTTATGGGCCTATTTGTTGCCTATATCACCTTTCGGCTAGTCGCCGTCGAATGGCCTCCGGCAGGTACGCCAAAGCTAGAACTGTTGCTTCCCGGCATTAACTCTCTCATCCTCATTTCCAGTAGTTTTGTAATTCACAAAGCAGACACCGCTGTTAAAAATAACAATATCAACGGTCTGAAGGTTTGGTTTAGCGCCACCGTAGTGATGGGCACCGTCTTTTTGCTGGGTCAGCTCTATGAATACAGCAACCTAGAATTTGGCCTGCGAGATAATTTGTTTGCGAGTACGTTCTACGTACTTACAGGCTTCCACGGCTTGCACGTTTTTGTGGGGTTGCTGCTGATGTTGTCCGTTTTGTGGCGCGCCCGCAAGCCCGGTCACTATTCTAGCGAAAGTCACTTCGGCGTCGAAGCCGTAGAGCTGTACTGGCATTTCGTTGATGTCATTTGGATTATCTTGTTTATTCTTCTGTACCTGTGGTGATCTGAGCGGTGATCTAAATAGTGAAGCGGTGATCTAAATAGTGATCTTATAGCTCATTGAGATGAGTGATTTGGAAACTGCTTTAGGCATCGACAATAGAGTCTATCCAGTCTAAATAATGGGAAATGCGGGTGTAATATTCCCAAACGCCATAGTAGCCTTCGCCTAAGCGCCCTGACGCTTGAGTAGAGCGAACACCCGCCAAGGCCCAACCTGTTTTTACGGCTAATAGGGCAGGGCCACCGCTATCTCCTGGCCCTGCAATTCCTTCTAGCTCAGTGCTTTCAGGTGGGGCATCAAACTTTATCAGCAGCCATTGATTCTCTACTTTCTCAATACGGTTGGTGGCCATTCGCAGTTTGCCATCGACTTGATCTGGCCCGGTGAGACCGTTGCCAAAGTCTCCTCTACCAATTAACACAGTCTGCTGCTGCTGCTCACCTTGCCTGCGATACAAGGGCACAGGTGAAACACCTTTAATGGGCTGCTTAAGCTGAATCAGGGCAATATCGTTTTCAGCGAAAGGTTTGGCTAGTGTAGCGTCTTGGAAATGAGGGTGCAGCACGATTTGCTGAATGGCGATCGCACTCCCTCCAATTTCAATGGTTTCTTTTAAAGGTATTTCTGCCGCCACCTGAGCAGCGCTCACAACCCAATCCGGGCGAATCAAAGTTCCCATCCCATTGCAGCAAGTGCGATACTCAGGCGCTGTTTGAACGATCGGGATCAGGTTGGGCTTGAGCAGCTGATCGATGTTGTCGTAAGCCATTTGGACTTCGACTTGTAAGCTGCTGACAGCGATCACCGCCGGAAACTGCGCTGGGCTTGTGAGATAAAGCTCAGGATCAATATCGTGGCGGATAATCATCGTAAAACCTAAGTAAGCTCAGGCAGAGGCTAGGAGCGACGGTTTCAAAATCAGCTCTTGATAAGAGTACCTAAACAATGAGCTAAGCAAATAAGTATGAGCTATTTGCTTAGCTGTGTTTAGGTATGGATTATCCGCAGCAAGCTAACTGTGGGCATATTGGCCGGTTAGCTTGCTCAGTTGCTGAACGAGCAAACTCAAAAACAATCCGACATCTGTCACAACGCCAGTGGATTCTACTGAGCCGCGATCGCTCAGCTTTGTCACAACTGCCGGGTTGATATCTACACATACCATCTTCACACCCGCTGGCGTCATATTGCCGACGCCGATAGAGTGCAGCATGGACGAGAGCATCAGAATTAAATCTGCCCCTTCAATCAACCGGGCGTAATCGGCCTGGGCTTCTATCAGGTTCATTTGCGTATCGGGCAGGGGACCATCGTCGCGAATAGAGCCTGCCAACGAAAAGGGAATATTGTTTTTCACGCATTCATACATCACACCGCTGGTCAAAACACCTTTTTCAACCGCATTGGCGATACTGCCATACCGGCGAATGGTGTTGATTGCTTTGAGATGATGGCGGTGACCACCCTGTACCGAAACGCCGCGCTTCATATCCATGCCTAATGAGGTGCCCATCATCGACTGCTCAATGTCATGAACAGCAATCGCATTGCCGCCCAATAGCGCATGGACATAGCCCCCTTGGATCAAGCTTTTGAGATGCTCGCTGCCGCCTGTGTGGATGACTACAGGGCCAGCGGTGACCACGACTTTGCCGCCGCGATCGCGAATCCGCCGCAAATCCCAGGCAATTTGTTCCACGACTAGCTCTACCCGGCGCTCGCTCGAAACGCCCGCCCCCATAAAGCTAAAGTCGTCTGTTTTCTTTTTCAGCGAGGGAGCTGTGCGCAAAGTATGAATGCCCTTGCTGCCAACCACGACATCTTCTCCTACCTGCAAATCTCGCAGCAGCTTACAGCGCGCTACCGGCTCCTGATTGGATCCATTATCAGTCGGGTGAGTAATGGCGATCGCACCATCCATCCGCTGCCCTTCTACCGTGATCCAGCTATTCCCAACCAGCACTTTTGTCGGGTAGATGGTGGTCACGTAAAAGTCATCTGGCGCAACGCCTGCCTGCACAACGGGTGCAAGTGCCGCCGGGGTCACTTCTCTCGGCAGGCTGACAGCGCCTAGGTCAATCAGCTGACCCATAATGTCATCCATCACCGTTTGATCCGGCGCAGAAACCTTCACCTCTGCCATCGAAGGATCTTGGCGCTGCTTACCGAGATCAAAATTCAGCACTTGAAAGCTGCCGCCACCCGTGACAATCGTATCGAGGGCGCGATTGACCAAACCCGAATCGAGAAGATGACCTTCTAAATGAATCACTCGGCTTTGGATAGTGGATACTTTGGGCGTATCTTGGCGAGGCTCGGTGACTTTTAAAGTTAGACATTTGGCCGCGCCCCCCGCTTTCAAAAATTCTGTTAAAGGCGTTTCTTTAACCGTGAACCCGCGCTCATTTAAAGCTTCTTTAAGGGCATCGCTAGCTTGATTCATCACCACTGTGCGATCCACATTCACCGTGTTACAAGCAAAATTGATCGCATCAATTTCATCAATAGCAATGCGTTTTTCGGCTGGCACACGCAGCTCAATTAGGCGGTTGGAATAAGCGTCAAAAGCGGGCGGATAGTACATCAAGTATCCGTCTGTCAGTGGGCAAAAGCAGGTATCTAAATGATAGAAACGCTGATCTACCAAGCGCAAAGACAGGACTTCAATATCTAACCAATCAGCTAGATAAGGATGCGAATCCAATTCTGAGCGAAAGCCGTAGCCAGCCCACAGCCAGCCTCCGGCTCGGTCAAACAGGGCGTCGCCTGCGCCTTCAAACGGCAGGCTTTTTGGCAGCGTATGGACGGTGAAGCCGTTGGCCTCAAACCACGCCTGAAAGTAGGGTTCTTCGCCTTGCCGCTCTGGGTGCAAAAAGCGGCTCAAAACCACGCGATCGCCCAGCACGAGCCCCGCATTCGCCGCAAACACCATATCAGGCCAGCCTTTTTCAGGCGTCACCAGCTCTACGGAAGCAAGATCTTTAAGCACCTCGTAAAGCCGATTCCACTGCTGCTCAGCGCGTTCTCTCGATGAACGATGAATGTTGCCCTCCATCCACGGATTAATCACGTAGTCCACATCGTAATGATGGGGAGGGCACATCAAAATTCTTACTGCATCCGTCATAGTTGTCCTTATTGGGTACCCACTTTAGGATACGTAACACCTTAAAACAATTTCATTTATGTCTCTAAGTCTTATTCGCAATCTCTATATTTTTCAATAGATCTGACGCTAAATATCCTTAATTTGACAGCTAATGAAATCATCTCATAACAGAATGTTATGATTTCGGAGCAATATAGAAATATTCTGTAGTATCTGTTTATACAAACAATTGCTTAAGTGCTGATAAAATCACGATAAGTAAGCTATACCAACGGATTTACCACTATCCCTAAGAATGATCTATTCACAAAATTGTTAGGGAACCATAACCAAAGGGCTGATTTGGGCAGAAAACGGTACTGTACAATACAGTTATGACTCAACGAGATGCTGGGATCACTTAGATACCTAAGCGAATACCATAGTCAGAAATTTAATAAAAGCCATCTTTTACTCCTTTTTGGCAAGACCTAGTCCTGAGCTATTTTTGACATGGTTTTCGACATATTCCTAGCAGTCTCATTAAAGCTTGGCGCATCTCATGTTTTTTACAAGCTGATCGTTTAACCGCCCGTTACCTTCACAAGTCTCTAACCAGCGCCTACCAGACTAACCCTGCAAATTGAGTGTGATTTTTCGCTGAGAAAACTACAAAAGTGGTGAGTCACCTACCCCCTTCAGTGTCCGAATTCATAAGGCTGGAATCCTAAATCTCTGAATTCGTCACCTCCAACAGCGGCTTCGACACCAGCCTATTAGCTATCGACTCATTACATAAGATTTTCCAATACTGTGCATCAACATTTGGTATCTCTTCTCCCTACAATTAAGCTTCTACTCTAGAAAATAGAGGCACCAAATGTATTGTTTTTTACAGAATTAACCGCTGTTTTAACATAGAGAGCTTTGTCTTGTAAAATATTTTGACTATGCTGATTTATAGCGTTGTCAGCTTTACCGCTTACTGACTTCTCGCTGACTGCTAGAGCTATTTCATCGAAATTCGCTTCCGTTTTCATTTCGACCCCATGATTTAGACATAATTCAGACATTTAACTCAGACATTTACCTAGGACTTTTATCATGCTAAAAGAAGCCCGTCAGTATTCTCTAGACTTTATTCAAGACGAAGTTCGAGCTTTAATCACCAAAGGCTCAGTGGGCAAAAATCATCAGATTTTTTCGCTATCGCGCTACTTTAGCGATCGCGAATGGCCAGAGGTAGAGCACATTTTAGAAACTCACGACTACCTTTTAAGAGATCACATCTGCGACCTGATCGGCCAAGAGGCTTGGGTTAACGACTAAGTAAGCGATTCAGTGAGCCGTCAGCCTCATTCAAAGCGCTGATCTGCTCACAGATTCGCACGAAAATCCGCTCAAAGATATTGGTTCCCTTTGAGCGGCGGCTTTTCAAGATTTGCCTCGCCGACTAAATAGGTGATTTCGCGAGGCTTATCTACTTTTTTAGACGCCTGCCTCAGCTCGAAACCAATGACGTTGCCATCTTCGTCATAGTCTAAAATCAATCCGGGTGCTAGCTGAGCGGTTTCTTCAATTGAGGCTGCGCTAAATGAAACCTGCAAGATATCTTTGTCTGGATCGTAGACTACTTTCATAGATCGCTTTCATTGAAGGTTATGTTAAGAGAGCTGTTCGGCTCACTGATCGCCTTTTAATCATATGAGCATAGAAACCTAAACAGGCAGTTTTTTATCCGAATGTAGGTGTTTTCGCGCGGGTTTTATCGTCCCGCTCAGCCCCGCATTTGTGTTGAAAAGCCTAGAAAAAGTCTCTGTGAAAGCTTTGAGAACGTATGCCAGGTTGTATCGTTAGGAATAGCCAACACCCGTTCACATACGTATTGGACTTGACCCGTAGCTATGTCTCCTTCAACTATCAGGCCTATTGGCGTCTATGTTCTTTCTGGACTGTCTTTTAGAGACCCCTTTGCTAGCGCCGGATCATCGTATCTGCTAGCAATCGATACGCTGCGAGGATATTTGGTCAAAATCGATCCTCAAAGCAATAACACGATTATTCTCAATCCGAACGCGGTGACTGAGTGGATTGGGGCAACCGGGCTAGCCATGTGGCAAGATACGATTTGGTTTGCTAGAGAAGAGTCTGTTTTTTACTGCGACTTTAACCGCGAAACGCTTTCAGTTTCTGTGCCGACTGCGTTTACAAAGCTGATCTATCCAGCGAATGGCGTAGCCGTTTGGGAATCGCAGGTCTATATAAGCTGCCAAAAATCTGGCTACATTCACGTTTTTGATCGCCATAGCGCTCAGTCTACAGAGAAGCTGGTTCAGCCCGGTGTCGGCAGTGAAAATATGACCGCGACGGCGGAATCACTCTGGGTGTGTGATCGCACGGAACAAACCGTCTACTGCCTAGATCGCACCACCGGCAAACTTTGCTTTAGTGCCCTGACCCCATTTGCTTCGCCCACGGCGATCGCCTTTCAGCCTTCAGCCGAGGATGCACCCCCCACTTGCTACATTGCCTACGCTGACGAAGAGCCCTACATTCGCGATGATCCAAATGCCGATTCGCCCTATCAGCTTACCTTTCGTGATCGCACCTTTATCCACCCCCTTTACATCCAACCCCATGCCGACGAGCACTACACGCTTTCTAACGGCTACCGTATAGAGCTTTCATACGTCGAAGAACTGCTGCCCTTAGAAGACGTGCCGACTCTTACTAATGTCGAATGGCGCATTGCCCTACCCGCTGATACCGCTCGCCAAAAAGTCTGCAAAATAGAGTCGATTGGCCACCCCTTCACCGAAGAAATTCAAGACGGTCAGCGCGTCGCCGTCTACAAATTTGATCAGCTCACGCCCAATCAGGCCGGGTTAGTTGGCTGGAAAGCCACCCTTGAAATGTACGGCATCAAATACAGCTTCACCCCTGAAGACGTAGCCCAAGCCCCGCCCTTACCCGCAGACTTTCAGCAGCGCTATCTAGTTGACGACGACGAGCTAGCCATGGAAAGTGAAACTATTCAGCGCGCTGCCAAAGAAGCTGTCGGCACCGAAACCAACATCCTTCGCAAAGCCCTCAAAATTCGTAATTACGTTTACGACCGGCTGTCATATGGGATTCAGCCTAAAATCGATACCCCCGATGTCGCCCTAGATCGCGGCACCGCTTCTTGCGGTGAATACGTCGGCATTTTGCTAGCACTCTTTCGGCTCAATGGCATTGCCTGTCGCACCATTGGCCGCTACAAATGCCCCCAAAAGCCAGAGCTGCGCAACCTCCCGCTAGAGCCAGACTTTAACCATGTATGGCTAGAGTTTTACATTCCTGGCATTGGCTGGCTACCGATGGAATCAAATGTGGATGATGTTATAGATCGCGGACCGTATCCGACTCGATTTTTTATGGGGCTAGCTTGGTACCATACCGAACTCGGTAAGGGCATTCCATTTGCCAAGCTCAAAGCCGACAACCGACCCGCAAAATTCTCCCTGGGCAATCTGGCAATCAACCACATTCGCTTTACGATCCTAGAAGAACTCTCTCCGCAATAGCTTTTTGTAAGCTAGCTTTTCTCCATCTCTTACCAGCACCCACTTCAACTTTTACTCTTTTACAATGGCTCAACCTTACTCTTTAATTATCCACGGCGGCGCTGGCGCACTTGAAGACTTGAAATATGAAGCGGGTGAATCCGAATTTAAAGAGAGCATTGCCGCCATCTTAGCGGCAGGTCGGCAGCGATTAGAAGCAGGTGACGCGGCCTTAGATGTTGTTGAATACTGCGTCAATTTGCTCGAAGACAATCCGCTTTACAATGCGGGCAAAGGCTCCGTACTAAATGAAAACGGCCAAGTAGAAATGGATGCAGCCATTATGAATGGCCGCGATCTCAAAGCCGGGGCAGTGACTTGTGTAAAAACTATTAAAAATCCAATTTCTCTAGCGCGTCAGGTTTTAGAACAAGGCGATCACGTTATGCTGGCTGGTGAAGGCGCTTTAGCCTTCGCAAAATTCTGTGAGGCCACTACCTGCCCCAATGAGTATTTCATCACCGAGGCTCGGATCAAACAGCTAGCAGCCGCTAAGGCCGCAGGGATCATGACGCTAGATCACGAACGCGTTGCGCCGATTCAAAAGCTCGGCACCGTCGGCGCAGTGGCAAGAGATATTAATGGCAATCTGGCCGCAGCAACGTCAACTGGGGGCCTTGTCAATAAGCGCTGGGGTCGAATTGGCGATACGCCCGTGATTGGGGCAGGCGTATTTGCCGACAATGAAACCTGCGGGGTGTCGGCGACGGGCTACGGAGAACAGTTTTTGCGCACAGTGCTAGCCAAAACGGTATCTGACTTTGTTTATTTCAAAAGCATGGATGCTGCCGCTGCTGCCCAAGCCGGGATTAACTACTTAGTCAAAAAGGTTCAAGGCGAAGGCGGTGTGATTGTGATTGACAATGCGGGCCGTTGTTCAGCAGCGCAATCAACATCAGGGCTGATTCACGGTTGGATCGAATTGGGCGGTGAGGCATACTGCAAGCTGGGTTAATAATCAGCGCACATAGGACTAAACGCCCGTTCCAGCAGGCACTTTTTCTCGCTGTGGATGAATCGAAACGCCCGCTTGCAGCGCCGTATAGAGTCGGTTTAGAGCACTGATGTAGGCGTAGGCAGAAGCGACGATAATGTCGGTGTTAGCCGCATGGCCAGAATAAATTCTCTCGCCGTTGCGGACGCGAATAGTGACTTCTCCCATAGCATCAATGCCTGCGGTGACCGATTGCACTGAGTATTCAATCAGGTCATTATCAATATCGACCACGCGGTTGATCGCTTGATAAATGGCATCTACTGGGCCAGTGCCGACAGAGGCGTCAGTAATCTCTTCACCGTCGGGCATTCGGATGGTAATCGTTGCCGTAGGCTGCGCATTACTGCCACAGGAAACCTGTACTAGCTCTAGCTTAAAGTGCTCAGCGACCTGTAGCGCTTCGTCATTGACAATGGCTTCGAGATCGCGATCGCTAATCTCTTTCTTCTTATCGGCTACATCTTTAAAGCGCAAAAAAGCCCTGTTCAAATCCTGATCATTGAGATCAAAGCCCAATTCATTCAGCCGAGTACGAAATGCATTGCGGCCTGAGTGCTTGCCCAACACGATTTGATTGTCGTTGAGCCCAATCGAGCGCGCATCCATAATCTCGTAAGTCAGTCGGTTTTTGAGCACACCGTCTTGATGAATGCCCGATTCATGCGCAAACGCATTTGCTCCCACAATCGCTTTATTCGGCTGCACCAGCATTCCGGTCATATTAGAAACGAGCCGTGACGCCTTATAAATCTCTTTGGTATTAATACGCGTCAGCGGTGCTTCAGATTCAGGCGGCAGACCGAAAAAGGGATTGTAATACTGACGGCGAACGTGCAAGGCCATGACTAACTCTTCTAAAGCAGCGTTCCCGGCCCGCTCACCAATACCGTTAATCGTGCATTCTAATTGCCGAGCACCCGCTTTGACGGCTTCCAAAAAGTTCGCAACGGCCAAACCCAAATCATTGTGACCATGCACCGAAATCACGGCGCGATCAATGCTAGGCACATGGGCTTTAATGCCGCGAATTAAGTCTCCAAATTCACCGGGCGTCAGATAGCCCACCGTATCAGGAATGTTGAGGGTCGTAGCGCCAGCCAGAATCGCCCGCTCCAACACCTCATACAAAAACTCAGGATCGCTGCGGCCCGCATCTTCGGGTGAAAACTCCACATCATGAGTAAAGCTTTTGGCATAGCTGACCATTTCATCGGCGATCGCTAGCACCTCAGCGCGAGACTTTTTCAGCTTGTACTTCATGTGAATATCTGAAGTGGCAATAAAGGTATGAATCCGCCCTTTTGCTGCCGGAGCCACCGCCCTTGCCGCCGCCTCAATATCGCCCTTGGTTGCCCGCGCTAATCCGCAAATGATCGGCCCTTGAGGCGTACCGACCTCACCGGCAATGGTCTGCACTGCTTCAAAATCACCCGGACTCGCAAACGGAAAACCCGCCTCAATAATATCTACATTTAGCCTTGCAAGCTGCTTAGCAACGGCTAGCTTTTCAGCCACATTCATAGTGGCACCCGGCGATTGCTCTCCATCACGCAGCGTCGTGTCGAAGATCAGTACTCTATCTAAATCCTTGGCAAGATTTTGAGTCGAATCGGCTGACCTATTTTGAAGCTGTGTCATTGTGCAAGATACCGGCCACGGGACGGGCGAATTTTATTACTCCATTTTAGAACGAAACTCCAGCGCCTTGAGCCAATACCCTAAAATATCTCACAATCATAAAGCCTATTGAGCATATAGCTTGCCCCTAAGCTGCCCGTAGATACTCCACTTCAAATCCGTGACATTGTGGCTGGAACCCCGAAGATAATAGCTGCTTTAGCTTTGGAATTTCGTCGCTGTTGTATACTCGGAACTCATTTTGGACACTGGCATTTTCAGTTCGCACCGCCTGATTTATCACCAGCGATCCGTTGAAATCAGACTCAGAGCGGTGAAACGTACCGGGCGGAATGCGCAAAATGTGGCGGTTCGCATCTAGCCGAACGATGTGATACGGGCATTCCCAGTCAAAATTGACCAGATGAAACGTGCGTCCGCCGGAGAGCGCTAGCAGATTATCTTCCTGACGAGGGTGAAGGTAAAACTGCCAACTGTTGTCTTCAGCGTTGTTAGGGCTGATCGCTGGCCCGGTGTGAGAAACCAAATCCCGAGCGTTGGAAGACGGCACGGTAATGTCGAAAAACTGAACGCTGGGTGTATCTCTAAACTTTTGGAACTGAAGTAGCTGAAACATCGAAAGGAACTCCCCTGAGATTGACTAAACTGGTATGAGACTAACCGCTGAAAGTTGACTAAAGGCTAACAAACTTCGCTTAGAAGCTGACCGCTGCAGCGCGATCTTTGGGAGAAATTGGAATTGATACAGGCTACTTTAGCCCTGGCGATTGGCAGGATCAAACCGCCTACTGGTGTATATCTATGCGGGAAGCGAATAGAATTGATTTATGAACATTTTTCAGCTTGAGATTCTCTCTGCCGTCGTAGAATTCGGTACTTTTTCGGATGCTGCTATCAATCTTGAAGTATCTCAATCAGCAGTGAGTCGAGCGATCGCTTCGTTGGAAACTGAGCTAGGAGTGGCGCTTTTGAGCAGAGGTCGCTTTGGCGCTAAGCTCACTCCGCTGGGCGAGCGAATCATCCAACATACTCAAAAGATGCTAGATCTCAAAGAGCACATAGATTACGAGGTTAATTTAGAAAAGGGACTCTACAACAGCCGTCTACGGATTTCATCTTTTCGGAGCGCGGCTACTCACCTGTTACCGGCTAATATTGCCCGCTTTCGCAGGCAGTTTCCCCATGTGGAGTTGACCTTAGCAGAACTTGATCCTGCCGGGGTAGAACAGTCTTTGCGAGAAGGGCAGACTGATATCGGACTGATTCCACTGCCCCGTTCGGAAGAATTTAAAACTGTCGAAATCGCCCGCGATGAATATGTTGTACTCCTGCCGAAGACGGATTCCCCGCCGCCTAAAAATCTGACTTGGGACGATCTTTCTAAATACTCATTCATTCTGTTTAACTACGCAGAATGTACAAGTGCGGTGCGCAATCACTGGGCGCAGTGCGGTCAGCCTTTTGAAGTGGGCTATGTGATTAAAGAAGATTCGACGATTGTTAGCATGGTAGCGCAAGGCTTAGGGGCGGCGGTTTTACCTCGCTTAGCAGCGCTACCGATTCCGGATGGGGTGTATGTGCGATCACTCCCCACCCGACTAAACCGCATCATTGGCGCAGCCACGTTAGCCACCACACCCCACGCGCCTGCCGTCGAAATGTTCTTAGATGTCCTCAAAAATCAAGGTAAGTTCGCAGTGTAAAGGTCGGATCAATTAACCTCTGTTACCCAAAGCCAGCCAAACAAAAGCCAGTCAAACAAAAGCCAGTCAAACAAAAGCCACCGTCAACAGCTACGGTGGCTAAATGGAGCGCAATCTCAACGGCAGTTTAGCCGCCAGCAACAGCGGGCACAATGCTGACTTCATCGCCATCTTTGAGCGCAGTCTCTTTGTTATCCAAAAAGCGAATGTCTTCACTATTCACATAGAAGTTGATGAACCGGCGCAGTTCACCGCTGTCATCACAAAGACGCTTTTTGATCCCCGGAAATTTACTCTCCAAGGTATTCATCAGTTCAACAATATCGCTGCCCTCACATTCGACGGTAGCTTCATCATTGGTGAACTTTTGCAGAGGGGTTGGAATTAAAACCTTAACGGCCATATCTCTTCACTATGTGTTTTCAAAGGTTAAACAGCTAAACGAAACCAGCCAACTAACTGGATACTGACTATACAAGTAACTCAACAAGCTAAACCTGAGTCTGCTGCCACTCCAAGCGATTGAGCGTATTGGCCCGCTCCCATGCCCGCTCAAAGCTTTCGAGCTTAGGCTCGATGGTCAAGGGCTCACCAATGTAGCCCTGCACTGCTTCAGTGGTTTTCAGGCCGTTGCCCGTGATAAAGGCCACGGTCGTTTCATTGGGGTCAATTTTACCGGCTTCCACGAGCTTTTTGAGCACAGCGATGGTGGTACCCCCAGCCGTCTCGGTGAAAATGCCTTCGGTTTCTGCCAGTAGCTTCATGCCAGCAATGATTTCAGCGTCGGTGACATCTTCGATTTGACCGTTGGTTTTGCGGGCGACTTCTAGGGCGTACATGCCATCTGCCGGGTTGCCAATGGCAATTGACTTGGCAATAGTGTTGGGCTTCACAGGGGTGATAAAGTCTTGACCGGCTTTGAAGGCTTGAGAAATTGGGGAGCAGCCTTCGGCCTGTGCGCCGCTGAAGCGTACGGCTTTATCTTCTACTAGGCCAGTTTTGACAAATTCATTGAAGCCTTTGTGGATTTTGGTGAATAGAGAGCCCGATGCACAAGGAACAACAACGTGATCCGGAAGCTGCCAGCCGAGCTGCTCAGCGACTTCAAAGCCAAGAGTTTTGGAGCCTTCGGAGTAGTAGGGGCGCAGGTTGATGTTGACGAAGCCCCAGCCGTGGGTGTTGGCGACTTCGGAGCAAAGGCGGTTGACCTGATCGTAGTTGCCTTTAACGGCCATCAGTGTGGGGTTGTAAATCAAAGTGCCGAGGATCTTACCGGCTTCGAGATCGGCGGGGATGAAGACACAACACTCTAGGCCAGCATGGGCCGCGATCGCCGCTGTAGAATTCGCCAAGTTACCCGTACTCGCACAGGAAACGGTCGTAAAGCCTAGCTCTTGAGCCCGTGTCAGGGCCACCGAGACCACCCGATCTTTGAAGCTCAAGGTCGGCATGTTAACCGCATCATTCTTGATATAGAGATTTTTAATGCCGAGCTGACGAGCCAAGCGATTGGCCTTCACCAAAGGGGTCATGCCAGTGCCGACATCAATGGGGGTATCGGTTTCAACCGGCAAAAAGGCTTTGTAGCGCCAAATAGAGTGAGGGCCAGCGGCAATGGTTTCTCGCGAAACTTGTCGTTTGATCGCTTCGTAGTCGTAAGCGACTTCTAGAGGGCCAAAGCACACGTCTTCGCAAACGTGCTTAGCGCCGAGGCCGTATTGCTCTCCACACTCTTTGCATTGCAGCGCTGTAAAGGTTCTGGGCAATGCTGTTTTGAGCGTGGAAAGTCTTTCAATAGCTTGAGTCATCGGTGTTTAACCCTCTAAAACTGTGGTAAGAAGCACGCTGCTAATGCCTTGAAAAATCAAATGACGGCACTAGCGATCGCTGAGGAAATAGAGTTACAGACCTATTTCAAATGTAAGTGGAACGATGCTAACACGCGAGAGATCGCGCCGCAAATATACCCGACCAAAATAGTCGGGTATATGAAAAATTGCTATTGTGATCGTTGAGACAACCGCACCGAGCCCGTTAAGACAGCCTTCTGCGAGGAATAAAGGCTCTTAGATCTGGAAAAAGCTAGACGCAAAGCTGGTTTGCTAACAAATCAATGCTAACCATTGATTTTATTTATGGACTGGGCATCATTGCCGAGCTGGCGATCTGCTGTAGCTTTTCCCAATCGGCTGATTTCACCATCCACCGATTAATTTTCACCATTTCTCTGCTTTTGTCACTGTTCTCTATATATAAGCTGCCTTTTTCTATGGTGAGATGGCCAAAGGACTCAAAAGAATAGCGCTTAACGGTGTTGCCAAGCAGGTTGTAAACCGTCAGGCGATTAGGTGCTAAAGAAAAGTAAGGGCGACTCAGGTACAAAATGCCAATGCCAATTAAGAGCACACCAACAATGATGGCGCTGCTAAATTGCCCATTGAGGAGCATTACCCATAGACTGAGGCAGGTTGTTGCCGCGCCGAGTAAAAGGCAGGTAAGCCCTAATCCCAGAGAATATCGGGCCTTGGAATGACTAGCTTCTGTAGGTAAAAGAAAAGCAGTTGCCGATGACTCATTCATGATGATTTTGAGTGAAAAATGCACATATCAAGCGGCTCCGTTCGGGTTCTGTCGGATGCGGCGCAATGGAAAATTCGCCCTGAATTGCGGGCAAAGCGGTGTGCGCGGTGGCCAAAACGAGCCCTGTGGAGAGCTGAAGATTTTCGATTTGAGCTAGCGACAAAGGTGGATTCGGTTCGACTGGCAGAGCCTCACTGCCTTGGAAAAGCGTCAGGGCGTCGGCAACGCTGTCGAGTTCGCTCTGTAAATTAGCAGCAGAGCGATCGCACTCTATCACCACCGCCACAGTCTGCTCATCAGATTCTAGAGCCAACCGCAAAAGCTTAGTATGCGAAATGGCATCTTGAATCAAGCTGAGCAGAATATTTTTCAGCCATTTGCCATCGGTGTGCACGACGACTTCGGTTTCGGGTGATTCCACGCTATAGCGCACATTTTCATTCGCCGCTTGCAGAGCGCTCAGCATCTCGACTTCAGGCAGCAAAAAGGTTAAGTCAACAGCGGCTAGCTGGGGCGGCTCTCGGCCCACATCTAACTTCGCCACTGCCGCAACGCGATCAAATAAAGCCAGCATTTTCAGGGCTGCGGCTTTGGACTGAAGCAAAAACTCTTTTTCTTCGGCTGGGTCTTCACAGAGATCTTCGAGAATGAGCTGATGCAGGCTAACGATGGTATTAATAGGCGATCGCAGCTCATGTGCCGTGCGCGCCAAAAAACCGCTTTTAAAGCGCTCAAGTGCTAGCAGCCGCTGATAGGCCAGCCGCATATTTGCACCCGGCTCAGAAGTATCAAGTGCCATGAAAAAAGTATCTGATTAAAACGTTTATCTCAAGCGTCTGTCTAAACATTGACGACGTATTAACCGCCCCTTGACGCAGGCTAAATATTGACTGCCCCTTGGCGCAGTATCTGCCAGCCTTGTTCTGTCCATTTAACCACGGTAGAAGGCGTCCCGCTGGCTTTGCTAGCCCTTTTATCAACATCTTCAAAAGCTTCAGCGCTCAGCGTCAAAGCCGTCGGGAAGGTGCTAGCGATATCGGCTAAAGTCGTCAGCGGCGGCTGCCCAGACAAATTGGCGCTGGTCGTCGCCAGAGGGCCAGTCTGAGCTAATAGGTCTAAAGCTACCGGATGATTTGGGACGCGAATACCTAGCGTATTTTGGCTTTGAGCGCCCTTTTGTAGAACCTGAAACGGATAGTGGCTCGTCGGCAGTACCAGTGTGAGTTGCCCTGGCCAGTGCTTATCAGCTAAGGCCATCCAGGCTGCTTGGGCCTCAGCTTCTGCCGATACGTAGGGCAATAGATCCACCAATGAAGCCCCCATGAGAATTAAAGGTTTCGACCATGCCCGCTGCTTAGCTGCGTAAATCAGTTCGCTATGTTCGGGGCGAGTCGCTAAAGCCGGAACTGTATCGGTTGGGAAACTAATCAGATGAGGAGATTTTGCTAATGCATCGACTAGCTGAGGCAGTGAAACTTGAGGCATAGAGGTATTCAAAAAACAAAAAAGGTAGAGGAATAAACCATCCCCTACCTTTAGTTTAGATATCTAGCTTAGGTAGATACCTATTGAATAAAACCAGATTGATGAATTAGATGAGCGCTAAGCGATCGCAGCCTTTTTCTTAACTGCAATGCCAAGCGCACCCACAGCAATTAGCCCTAGCACAGCCGACGGCTCAGGAACAGAGGCAGGTGTCTCGACTTCAACACTGTATAAGCGGAAGCTGTCGTTGCGGTCAGTGACCGTGAAATCAAGGTATTCGGCCATTTTAGGGCAAAAATTTAACTAACTTATTGTTGAGGAGAATCCTTGTATCCCTTACGTAACAACGCTTTTCATATCCAATTCGACGGAACCAGTGCCCAACGCTCTGAACAATTGCCTAAATGGGATGTCACCATTGTTCCTGTATAAACGGTACCTTATTTGTGTGCGACTCCCCTAAGTTAAAGACACTGAAGTGAACCCCTAAATTTGGACAGTAAAATCAGATGATAGAAAGTCTGGACTTATCCGTATCATCTTTAGACGGTTACTGTGCCTTCCTCCAATTTTCTTCAAACTCACTGGGTGTCAGATAGCTCAAAGAAGAGTG
>JBGTIK010000168.1:0-8489 GCA_041745715.1 Phormidesmis sp. | reverse complement strand
TGGTGCATTCAGCATATCCCTGATGGACTCGCGCAAACTAGCTCTTTTAGCCTGCTGGCTGTGACCCACATGCTCTACAAAGAGCTAAATCACTCCGTGCCAGTAATCTTTTTAGATACGCTGCATCTTTTTCCTGAGACGTTAGACACCGCCGCTAAGGCTACGTTTGTGTATGACCTAGACCTGCATACCTACCGCGCTTGGGGGGTAGATAGCCGAGAAGCCTTTGCTAATCGCTATGGCGATGAGCTATGGGCGCGCGATATTGATCGCTTTTATGCACTGACGAAAGTGGAGCCCTTGCAACGGGCATTAAGCGAACTCAAGGTTAAGGCTTGGATTACTGGACGGCGGCGCGATCAGTCGAAAACTCGCCAAGATCTACCGATTTTTGAGCGCGCTGACGATGGCCGCATCAAGATTAATCCTCTCGCCCGTTGGACCACTCAAGATATCTGGGCCTATGTCGATGAGCACAACGTGGTCTATAACCCGCTACACGATCAGGGCTATACCAGCATTGGCGATCAGCCGCTAACGACGCCGACAGCAGCCGGTGAAGACGAGCGGGCCGGACGCTGGCGCGGCACTGAAAAAACTGAGTGCGGTATTCACTGGTAGGGTCGATCTGACGCTGTGATGCTGTTGGTACAATTTTTGGCAGTGATTGATTGCGTACTCATCCATCTGAACGCCTAGTGAACGCTTTACCGAAAACAGCCTTTATCGATCCGACTGGGCACAACCGCGCTGAGGTTGAAGCACTGCTACATCAGGCGGTAGCGCTGGTGCTGGCAGAAATGACGCAGGCCCAGGCGAGATCGCCCCTCCCCAAAGCCCTTCATACCGAACAATTTGAGCAATGGGCGCAGATTCCTGAGCGCTCTGTAGAGGCATCAGCGCTGTTAGAAGTAGTGCGATCGCACCTCCAGCATTCTATGAACGCCGCCCATCCTGGCTATATGGGTCACATGGACTCGATTCCTACCACGATGTCAGTGATTGGCGATTTGCTGGTAGCAGCGCTGAATAACAACATGCTCAGCGTCGAAATGTCACCCGTTTTCTCGAGGCTAGAGCCTTTGGTCATGCAGCAGTTGGCCGCTCAATTTGACCTCGGTGCAGCGGCAGGCGGGGTCATGGTCAGTGGCGGTAGCTTAGCCAATTTGCAGGCGCTGATTGTTGCCCGCAATGCGCTGTTCGATGCGATCAAAACCGGGATCGTTGGGCTAGATCGTCAGCCCGTATTTTTTGTTTCAGAAGTTGCCCATACCTCTATGCAAAAAGCAGCGATGGTGATGGGACTAGGGGCTGAAGCCGCGATCGCCATTCGCACCAACGCCAACTCACAAATAGACATCAGCGACCTACAGCAAAAATTTGCCCAAGCTCACAGCGCTGGCCAAGCCCCTTTTGCTCTCGTCGCCACCGCAGGCACCACCGTCACTGGCAACATCGATCCGATTGCCGCAATGGCCGAATTTGCTCAAGCTCACAGCCTTTGGTTTCATGTTGATGCAGCCTATGGCGGAGCCCTGATTTTTTCACCTGAGCACCGTCACCTACTCGCAGGCATTGAGCAGGCCGATTCTATTACCTTCAATCCTCAAAAATGGCTCTACATCACCAAAACCTGTGCCACGGTACTGTTTAAAAACTTTGACGTACTCAACCGCCATTTCCGTATAGCTGCTCCCTACATGGCTGATGATAGCCAGTGGCCAAACCTCGGTGAACTCACCCTGCAAGGCACCCGCCATCCTGACATTCTTAAGCTGTGGCTGTCATTGCAGCACTTAGGCAAAGCCGGATACGCCGATATTATTCGTCATAACTATGCGATCGCCACTCAATTTGCGAAAGAAGTAACAACGCGGCCTGACTTAACCCTTGCCAGCACTCCCCAAATGAATCTGGTATGCTTTCGCCTACAGCCCCAACACATCCCCCCCGAACAGTGGGACGATCTCAACGCCAAGCTACAGCACCATTTGCTAGCTAAGACTCCATCCATCTTTTTATCACTGCCCCTTTACCGCCGTCAGCGCTGGCTTAAAGCCGTACTTCTCAATCCCTATAGCTCCCCTGAGACGATCACCCAACTATTCAAAAGCCTGGATTTGTTCGTTCAGAAAAATCTTTAGCGAAATCAATTGCTGACGGTGCTCTAAGCCTTGCCCGCTAACAGCAGCAGCGCCTTTTTTTGCATGGTCTTAAAAATGTTATAAAACCCATTGGCCCGTGAAGGGGTCAAACTGACATCTAGCTGCGTTTCCTTAATAAAATCAGGCGTGAGTTGAATAATTTCGGTCGGGGAAAGGCCGCTGAGAGCCGTAATCAGCATAGCTAGCAACCCTTTAGTAATTTGAGCGTCGGAGTCTCCTTGAAAGGCTACTTTGTCCTCTGTTAGGTTCGCCGTCACATAGACTTGTGAAACGCAACCAGGTACTTTGTTTTCCTCAGTTTTATCTTCATCTGGAAAGTCCTCTAGCTTTTTTGCGTACCACAAGAGCTGCTCGTATCGGCGCTTAGGCTCACTAATGCGGGCAAATCGATTGACGAGTTTATCGAGCTGGGCAGGGCGATCAGAAGCAGTCATAGAAAAAATAAGCGCTAACTATCTTTGAAACACTCCTTTACAATAGCGCTAAAAACACGGCATTCAATTGCGATGCTATCAAGAAAGCCCGGTACAGAACGCATCCGTACCGGGCTAAACAAAGATATTTGCTGAGTAGCCGATTACAGGATATTTACTCAGTCGCCATTAGTAGGATCTTTTTGAGCCATGTCTTTTGAGCCGCTGTCTTTTTGCGTCACAAAGCGGTGAGCTACGGTTTCGGGCTGAATCGCCGACAGCACAACATGCCCTGAGTCGGTAATCATCACGGCCCGAGTTCGTCTACCATAAGTAGCGTCTACAAGCTGCCCGCGATCGCGCGCTTCAGAAATAATCCGCTTGATAGGAGCCGACTCTGGGCTCACGATGGCGACGACTCGGTTTGCAGAAACAATGTTTCCAAATCCGATGTTAATAAGCTTCATGGCTGTGAAAGTTAAGGTGAAAATGTACGGGGAAAATGAAATGAGTCTGGCTACGAAAAATTCGTTCAAAGACTCTTAAAAGCTTGGCTTGTCGGCATCAGTAGTCTGAAATGTGAGGCTTTCAAAGGGGGCTTTGATAGATGCGCCGCTTAGGCGTTATGTGTTCTAAGGATAAACATTCTAAGACTAAAAATCTTATCGGCTAAAGGCATAAAATAAGACAACGCAAAGAAAATTTAAATGAGACTTATATGATGCGCTAAGGAGCAGATTTATAATTGAGTTAGCTTAATCAAGCTGTTAAGCCTTAGCTAAAGTTTAGCTAAACTTTGGTTGAACACTCGTTGAACGCCAATCAAGCTTTGGTTGAACTTTAGACAAACGTTAAAGGTAAATTTGTTGGTTATCCTTTTACGTTGGTTATCCTTTTACACAAAACTTGCCTGATATAAACCTATCTCCATTGATGATGTTTGAAACTGATGCTATAAACCGGTAGCCGATATTAGCGGTAGCCGATATTAGCAGATTATTCTCTCATATTAGCGAAAAAAGATTGATTTTGAGTCGCCTTCATTACACGTAATTTATAGCTTAAAAGCTCTCATAAATAGTGCTTTTGAAAATAAGCAGATTTATGGGAAGTTACTCTACCAAAAGTTAGATCTTTTCTGGTTTTTATTTTTTTGATGCTGTTACTTTTCGAGGTGTTTTGTGCAACCGGTTGACTTTACTACGCTGTCGGCAGTTAGCGCTGACTTGGGCAAACGCTGGCTCCCTGCGAGATGCGAACAAGTTTACCAGCGCGATCAATACACCCTTTTCATCGCCTTGCGCACCCTAAATTCACGCGGCTGGCTAGCAGTTTCTTGGCATCCGCAAGCGGCCCGTATTCACATGGCCGCCCCGCCGCCTAAGCGCCCCGATACCTTCACCTTTTCTCAACAGCTAAAGCATCAGCTAGGCGGTTTAGCCCTCACTCAAATCAAGGCGTTATCGCCTTGGGAAAGGGTGCTTGACTTACAGTTTGCAGCCCGTCCTAATGAGCCGGCGCTATGGCACCTTTATGTTGAAATTATGGGCCAATACAGCAATGTGATCTTAACGGCTGCTGACCATCAAATTGTCACAGCCGCTCATCAAGTAAGTGAGCAGCGCTCTAGTGTACGCCCCATTCAAACTGGCAAACCTTACCTGCCGCCGCCTGCTATTCGCGGCCCGATGCCAACTTTAGAGGAAGCCTTTGGAGATTGGCGCGATCGCGTTGACTTAATTCCTGGCCCGCTTAAAAAAATGCTGGTCAAATCCTATAGTGGCGTCAGTTCATCGATGGCTAGCCAGCTTATTTTCGCCGCTAGTCTCCCTGCCGATATCTCTACAAATGACCTATCGCTAGCGGAGTGGCAAACCCTATTTACGCAGTGGTGCAGTTGGCTACAGCACCTAAAGTCTGAAACCTTTATTCCCGGTTGGCTGAATTCAGCGCAAAGCGGCTACACCGTTTTAGGCATTGGTATGTCTAAATCTGCCGAAAACGTTCAAATTTTGCTGGATGATTACTACCGACATCAGTTCAATCAAGAAGAGTTCCGGCGATTGCACCACCGCATCGCTCAGCGATTAAAAGTCCTCCTCGCTAAGCTACGCCAAAAGGCTGATACGTTCACGACTCGCCTCCAGCAGTCTGACCAAGCTGAAAGCCATCGGCTCAAAGCTGATTTGATGATGGCTAATTTGTCCCGATGGCAGCTAGGAATGTCGCAAATAACGCTGTCAGATTTTGACAGTGGTGAACCTGTTTTGCTGCTTCTGAACCCTGAAAAAAATGCTGTTCAAAACGCTCAAGCTTGGTATAAGCAGCATCAAAAGCTAAAGCGGGCGCGTCAAGCTGTGATGCCATTGCTCGCAGAAGTTAATGCCGAAATCAACTACTTAGAGCAGGTGGAAGAGAGTTTGCTGCAAGTGAGTGATTATCAAGTAGTGGCAGATCTGCGATCGCTCGAAGAAACGCTACGCGAACTGATTGCCCAGGGCTATCTGCGCGATACCACCGGCTATCAATCAGGTGCCAAAAGCGCGCCCAAGCGTAGCTCAAAATCAGGCACTCAATCAGGATCAAAAGCAGGTGATAAAAGCCCCAATGCCCCTGCTGATTTCCGCCGCTATACCACGCCACAAGGGCTAGACATCCTCATTGGTCGCAACAACACCCAGAACGAGCAGCTCACCTTCAGGCAAGCCAGCGACTACGACCTCTGGCTTCACGCTCAAGAAATTCCGGGTAGCCACGTTTTGCTGCGGCTCAGTGCAGGCGATGTCCCTACCGATGACACCCTTCAGCTAGCTGCTAACTTAGCGGCCTACTACAGCCGCGCCCGCCAGTCTGATCAAGTACCTGTCGTTTATACCGAACCCAAAAACGTGTACAAGCCCAAAGGTGCACTGCCTGGCATGGTTATTTATAAGCGTGAGCGAGTGCTATGGGGCCAGCCTCAGCAAGCTCAGGCGCTAATCGATTCGCTTTCTCAGGCCCGCCAAAACCAAGCATAGAAGCGCCATCTCACGAGGCTTATTTTCGGCGGATTGGATCGCTATAGTGAAAAGTGACGCTTCTGAGGTGCATCTTAGTTTCCGCCTTTAGCCTGCTTCATTTTTGCTTTGCGTTTGCTTCCCTCTCAATTCATTAAAAGCCATAACAGACAAGGATTCCCATGCTTCCGCTCAGCATTGCCCCCATGATGGATCGCACTGATCGCCACTATCGCTATTTCATGCGGCAAATCACCCGGCGTACCTTGCTGTACACCGAAATGGTCACCAGCATGGCAATTAAACATGGCAACCGAGAAAAATTACTGGGCTTTACCCCTGACGAAAATCCCTTAGTGCTACAAGTCGGGGGCGATCATCCTCAGCAATTGGCTGAGTGCGCGCGCATAGCAGCAGATTTTGGCTTCTGCGAAATCAATTTGAATGTCGGCTGTCCGAGCGATCGCGTCCAAAGCGGCAACTTCGGAGCCTGCCTCATGGCTCAGCCCGAACAGGTCGCCGATTGTGTGGCGGCGATGATGGCTGCTAGCCCGTTGCCTGTGAGCGTCAAACACCGCATTGGCATTGATGAGCGCGATCGCTACGAAGACATGGCTCACTTCGTCACAGTGGTCTCACAAACCGGCTGCAAACAGTTCAGCGTCCATGCTCGTAAAGCTTGGCTGCAAGGGCTCAGCCCCAAAGATAACCGTACCGTCCCGCCCCTTCGATATGCAGACGTTCACCGGCTCAAGCGAGACTTTGCCCACCTAGCAATAGAAATCAACGGCGGCATTACCACCCTCGATCAGGCCAAAACGCAGCTTGCCTTAGTCGATGCCGTGATGATTGGCCGCGCTGCGTATGACCACCCCTTTATCTTTGCACAGGCCGATCAGCTCATCTTTGGCAAAACCCATCCGCCTCTGAGCCGTCCGCAAGTAGTCCAAAAAATGCTGCCCTACATCGATTATTGGACAAGCCGTGGCCTTAAGCTCCACAGTATTACCCGTCATATGCTGCATTTATTTCACGGCCAGCCGGGTAGCCGCCTCTGGAAGCGGACCATCACTGAAAGATCCTGCAAACCGGGCGCAGGGGCTGAAGTAGTTGCCGATGCGCTGGATCTTGTTAATCAGGCTTGTCTTGTCAATCAGGCTAATCTAGCCGTCACTAGCACCTAAGGGGTTCTAGCTTCTTGCCGTCGCCGAATCTGCCAAAACAAACTAGAGAAAACATTGGCAGCAACATGGCCCACAATGGGCACCAGCAAATTGCCGGTGACTAAAAAACTACCACCCAGCATCAACCCTACAAAGCCTGCCCACACAGCATAAGGCCACTGCTGCTGACTAGACATATGCAGCACCCCAAAACATAAGCTAGAGACTATCAGCCCAGTCGTATTCAAGCCAATCGAAGGCAGCATCACGCCTCGAAATAAAAGCTCTTCGCTCATGCCCGGCAATAGCCCAATCCAGATAATGTCCCAGAGGATAAGCGGCTTCAGCACAAAGGCCAGGTAGAAGTCAGCAGATCGCTGGTAGGCAGGCCAAATCCGATAGCTCAATCCGCTCACGGCAAAAATAACTAAGCCCAGCGCCAATCCAATGCCCGCCTCTTTCCAGGCGATCGCTATCTGCAACCGAGTCGGTTCAATTAATAGCCAGATCCTCGCAACCGCAAGCAGAAACACAGCCGTCACAGCCATTGCAATCAGCAACTGCGCTCTGCTCAAAGGCTCTAAATTCGGATAGTCAGACTCAGATCGATTTGAAAACTTCTTTGCCAACTTGAAACCGCCAAACTTAAAGTCCCAGTAGAAATTCAGTAGAGATCCAGATATCATTCATGACGATCACCAACTAGCATTCAAAAATTTTCTCAGACATTACCAATACTAAAAATAATAGAGGGCCAACCTGCTGATTGCATCCCCCTTCACCCCCCTTATTTGAGATAAAGCTATTAATCAGTTACGAAGTCCTGAAAGGGGCAGCTACGACTATGGCAATACACTAACCGAACAAATAAACGAACAAATTTAAAGAACTAAGTCGCGGGTCAAAAATAAGTATGTATATGTATGATGACTTAACTATTTATGGATGCGGTTTGACCGATCATTTATGGTGCTAGAATTTTAGCACTCTCCTTTTCGTCTCTTTTTACAATTCAAATACATAGTCTAAACAAGCGCTTATTCCGCTTTCAGAGGCCTTGAGCAGATGCTTTGGGGATTAGCCAGGTGCGATCAGACCTAATGCCATTCCTTCAGGAAGCATCTGTTATTTTTTCAATAACGTTACAAAAAAATCAGCCAATGTACGTAAGTCTAAGCAAATTGATTTGATTGAATACAGCTTTCATCAGGTTGATGCCTTTTTGAGGCCTGATGGAATCGGTACTTCAAAAGATGTTCATATAAATGCACTTGACAAATGCACTTTTTGTCTTAAATGTCTATTCTTTTACTGTGATTTTATTGATTTGATAAAACAATAAAAATCTGTGTAATTATTGGCTTAAACGTTTGGTCTACTCGTTATTCACTTGTTATTTGTCCACTAGGTCAGATCATTCATAAAATTTCCGCTGTGCCTTAATACACATTAGTTTTGCTTAATACCTATTCAACTATCTAGCCAATAAATTTAGGGCTATCCCCTTTGCAACGAACCTTGCTTAGCAAGCTTTGAAACAGGCTTGATTTCCTAATTTATGGCGTAAACATTCAGGGTAAGCGCAAGAAAAATCGTCTTAAAATATGCTAGCTAGCAGAGGCTGCTGCGAGCACATCAAGCATGTAGTCAGAGCTCATCGCCGCTCGTTTAGCCTTCTGCCTGAGTGAGCGCTGCTTCGAGGTTTCTTGATTGAGCACGCTGACGGCCAAGCGCCGTAGTAGCGCCATGTTC
>JBGTIK010000167.1:0-7912 GCA_041745715.1 Phormidesmis sp. | reverse complement strand
ACGGGTTCGCCCAATACGTTAAAAATGCGGCCCAGGGTGGCTTTGCCCACCGGGACGCTAATTGGTGCGCCTAAGTCTTCAACTTTCATGCCGCGTACGAGCCCATCGGTCGTACTCATCGAAACGGCACGAACCTGGGAGTCGCCTAGCAACTGCTGCACTTCACAGGTAACGGAAACTTCTGCTCCGGCGGGGTTGGTGCCGGTAATTTTAAGCGCGTTATAAATATTGGGCAGTGAGTTGCCTGGAAATTTTACATCTAATACGGGGCCAATAATTTGAGTGATGTAGCCCGTCTTTACTTTCTCTGCGGTGGAAACCATTCCTGCGCCTGTCCTACGTTTGAGCTGATATGGCGACTTTGGTAAGGGATGCCATTAGCGCTCACTAGCTCACACTAGCTTGCGAGAGGATGACGTTCTTAAAGTGCCATGTTCAAGGTTATCACTAGATGTATCGCCGATGTATCGCCTTTAAAAATTATGAAGCCCACGAGTCGCACTGAACCAATGGGAGGTGTCGTTTGGGTGACATTTATGATCGCTTTGTATCGTTTGGTGGGGCGATCGCTTTGTCAGGTGGCTTGGGATTAGTTGGGGTTAGTTCGGAAACCCGTACCGTGTCGGCTGTTGCTATTACCGCCTGAATTTCGATAAGTTAGCACTCAAAGGCAGAGAGTGCTAACTCTGTTTTTTGACCTGTGTTTTGACAAGTCTTGTAGGGCCTAGCAGCTTATAGTGCCTTGCCAGAGTTCATTTGCCAAAGTTCAATCCAGTATTTTCGATTCATTGCGGAGAGCGTAATTCATATGGCAGCTATTTCTCTAGGTAATTCTAATCTTAAGCCCTTAGGCGATCGCGTCTTCATCAAGGTCAGCGCGTCCGAATCACAGACGGCTGGCGGCATTTTCTTGCCTGACGCGGCCAAAGAAAAGCCCCAAGTTGGCGAAATCACCGCTGTTGGCCCCGGCAAAGTCGATGACAAAGGCACCCGCCTATCCATGGATGTCAGCGTTGGCGACAAGGTGCTTTACTCCAAGTACGCGGGCACTGAAATCAAAATTGGCGATGAAGAGTACATTTTGCTTTCGGAAAAAGATCTTTTGGCCACCGTTTCATAGGCCACTCTTTAATTTTATTAACGCTGATTAACCCACTCACAAATCCTAGATACACAACATGGCAAAACGCATTATCTATAACGAAAATGCCCGCCGCGCGCTTGAGCGTGGGATGGACATTTTGGCCGAAGCGGTCGCCGTTACCCTCGGCCCCAAAGGGCGCAACGTCGTTCTTGAAAAGAAATTTGGCTCACCGCAAATCGTCAATGACGGTGTGACCATTGCCAAAGAAATCGAGCTAGAAGACAACGTTGAAAATACGGGTGTCGCGCTGATTCGTCAGGCGGCTTCTAAAACCAACGACGCAGCCGGTGATGGCACCACAACAGCAACTGTGCTGGCTCATGCCATTGTCAAAGAAGGCTTGCGCAACGTAGCAGCCGGAGCCAATGCGATCGCTCTCAAGCGCGGCATCGACAAGGCCACTACTTATTTAGTCGATCAAATTGCTAAGCAGGCTCAGCCGGTCGGAGATTCTAAGGCGATCGCCCAAGTCGGCTCTATTTCTGCGGGCAATGACCCAGAAGTGGGCGAAATGATTGCTAGCGCGATGGAGAAAGTAGGCCGCGAAGGCGTCATCTCCTTAGAAGAAGGCAAATCGATGACCACCGAGCTGGAAATCACCGAAGGTATGCGGTTTGACAAAGGCTATATCTCGCCTTACTTTGTCACCGATCCTGAGCGGATGGAAGCCGTGTTCGACGAGCCCAAAATCCTAATCACCGACAAAAAAATCGGCCTCGTGCAGGACTTAGTGCCCGTGCTAGAGCAGGTGGCCCGCAGCGGTAGCCCTCTATTAATTATCTCAGAAGATATTGAGAAAGAAGCGCTGGCTACATTGGTGGTGAACCGTCTGCGCGGCGTGCTGAATGTAGCGGCCATCAAGGCTCCTGGATTTGGCGATCGCCGTAAAGCCATGCTCGAAGACATTGCTGTGCTCACAGGCGGCACCGTGATCACGGAAGATGCGGGCCTCAAGCTCGATACCGTCACCCTCGATCAGCTCGGCACAGCCCGCCGTGTCACCATCACCAAAGACAGCACCACGCTCGTCGCTGAAGGTAACGAAGTCGCTGTGAAAACGCGCTGCGATCAGATTCGCCGTCAAATTGACGAGTCTGACTCTAGTTACGACAAAGAGAAGCTGCAAGAGCGCTTAGCCAAGCTATCGGGCGGCGTTGCGGTGATCAAAGTCGGGGCCGCAACTGAGACTGAAATGAAAGATCGCAAGCTGCGCCTAGAAGATGCCATCAATGCGACTAAAGCCGCTGTTGAAGAAGGCATTGTTCCCGGTGGCGGTGCGACCTTGGCACACCTATCGCCTGGTTTAGTAGAGTGGGCTACCAGCAACCTAGACGGCGAAGAGCTAGTCGGCGCAATGATTGTGACCCGCGCGCTGACTGCTCCTTTGCGTCGGATTGCTGAAAACGCCGGACAAAACGGTGCGGTCGTCGCTGAAAGGGTCAAAGAAAAGGACGCTAGCATTGGCTATAACGCAGCGACCAATGAGTACGTCAATATGCTGGAAGCTGGCATTGTTGATCCGGCAAAAGTGACTCGTTCTGCTTTGCAGAATGCGGCTTCGATTGCGGCAATGGTGCTCACCACTGAGTGCATTGTGGTCGATAAAGCCGAAGGCGATAGTGCTTCGAGCGCGGGCGGCGGTATGGGCGACTTTGACTACTAAATTCGCTGACGACTAAACCCATCGAGGTGACTGATTCCTAACGGTTTTAAACCCTCGGAATCATCCCCTAAAAACTAAGCGACTTGTCTTTAGGCAGGCCGCTTTTTTGTGGGCAACTGCTACTTTGTATGAACTGGCTCAGTTTTTGGAGAGACTTATGGCTCCTGATGAGATTACGGCGGCTTTGAGCGATCACTTTGGCTCACAGTACTGTCAACAGATACCGCCTGATGCCTGGCAAATAGATAAAGCTGGGCAGCGACTGTTGGTGATTACTTCCGGGCCTTGGTTCAAGCTGATGACACCAATCATGCCGATTGCCGAAGCGCAGCCATTCATTCCCCAGATGATGGAGGCTAACTTTGACAAAACTCAAGAAGCCCGCTACGCCTTTCATCAAGACGTGGTGTGGGGCATTTTTCAATACGACTTAGCGGCGCTCGATACGGGGCAGTTTGAAAGTGCTATTAGCCGCTTATTAGCGCTTAATGCCGATGGGGTAGACGGCTTCTTTGCGCAGATGGTAGAAGCTCAAGTCACCCAAATAATTATCGCTTCAAAAAAACAAGGCAAGTCTTTAGACGATACGCTCAAAACTTTAGATCGCTTTTATGCAGAAGGCATGATGGGCGACATGAACAGTCAAGACGGCTATCAGAAGAATGCCTTAAGCGCCTGGCAACGACAGCTAGAGCGACTATGGCCTACGGTTGAAATCGATTCATGAGACTCAGCCCATGACTACAGATAGTCAGAATATAGATAAAAAGACTGGGGATGAAAAGACTGGGGATGAAAAGATTGGGGATGAAAAGACCACAATTGAACAGCTCAAACAGGATTACGCCCGCTTTCCGAAAGATCAAACCTACAGTCTCTATGCGGAAAACGTGCAGTTTAAAGATCCGCTCAACGACTTTAGAGGCATTATCCGCTATCGTCTGATGATCGGCTTTATAGATCGTTTCTTTAGCAATGTGAAAATGGATTTGCACGGAATAGAGCAGCCGACATCGGATCTAATTACGATGCAATGGACGCTCCACTTAGGTGTGCCCGTGCCTTGGCGATCGCGTCTCTCCATTCCCGGACACAGTGAGCTAAAGCTCAACGAAGCAGGGCTGATAACATCGCATGTAGATTATTGGGAGCGATCACGCCTCGACGTCCTCAAGCAAGTTTTTAGCCGATAAAAAGCTATCTGATCGCCTAGCTTACGGCCTAACTTACCGCCGCTGTTCACTAAAAATAAGATACGCAGCCCCCGCTAACAGCATGGCTGCAAAAAAGTAATTTCGAGTCAGCGGCACCTTCATATAGGAGACACTGAAGGCTGCGAACACCAACATCGTAATGATTTCTTGTAGAACTTTGAGCTGAGGCAAACTGAAATATCCAGCACCGATACGATTAGCCGGAACCTGAAAACAGTATTCAAAAAAGGCAATAGACCAGCTCACGCCAATCTCTATCCACAGCGACGCAGATCGCAGATCTTTGAGGTGACCGTACCAAGCAAATGTCATAAACACGTTAGAAATTAACAACAGAATAACCGGTTTAATCACGATTGAGTCCGCGAAACAACAAACCGCCCTATTTTAATCGATTACTTCTGTTGTCTGTGATTGTAATAGTTGGGCCATCTATCTGTGACAGTTGTTCATCTGGCCACAAAAAAGGGGGTAGACAAAACCTCGTATCATTTTCGGTAACTGGCTTTTAGGCCACAGAAATTTTGTATATCTTGAAAAGACAGAACAACAACCCTTTATAACGTGAGGATATTTTCATGGCGTCTCTTCGAGTAACTAGCGTGGGTGCCAGCATCCTAATGCTGGTCAGCGGTGTTGGTGCGATCGCCACTCAATCATTCGCTTCCCCATTCACGTCAGACCAGCCGACCCTATCCCCCGTCACAGCGCCTGCGAACAATTCCGTACCAACCGCCCAGACCCTAAATCAGAATAATTTGACCCCATCTCGCCTGCTCACACGCCGCATTCAGCGCGACTTAGCTCAGCGGCTCAATGTTCCGCTCAGCAGCCTCCAAGTCATTGACGCTACGGCTCAAACTTGGCCCGATCAGTGCTTGGGCCTTGCTCGCTTTAACGAGCGCTGTATGGGCGGTGAAGTATCCGGATGGCAGGTGCAGATTGCAAGTTCGCAGCAGATGTGGACATATCGGAGCGATCGCGCTGGCCGCAAACTCCGTTTAGAGCCTTTGGCCGGAACCCCTGATTTTGGCCCCGCAGATTTTTCAATTGAGACGTCTCAAAATCTGCTGACGGCAGTTGCGCAGCAAGTCCAACAGCCGATTGCTAACCTACAAGTGTTAGAAGTACAGCCCGCTACCTGGAATGGTTGCTTGGGCATTTTTGAACCCGACCAAGCCTGTACGATGATTGCGATCGCTGGCTTTCGCACGATTATTAGTAATGGCCAAACCAGTTGGGTCTATCACCTCAATGGCGACGGTACCCAAGTCGCTCAAAACGCGATCGCTAGCGGTGCCCCTAGCGAAGTGAACACGCTATTTACGCCCGTTGGATCTGAACCTTCACTCGGATTTGATTCTCAAATTATTTTCCAAAGTCAGCTCAGCGGCGACTTAGCCGGTTCGGTCAATATTACGGCCCTCACCGCAGATGGCACCCTATACCGTGAACAGTCAGGCTTGGGAGCGACAGAAGGGCCAAAGCGCACCGTCATTCGTCAGCTCACGGCCACAGAAGTTGCCGACTTTCAGCGCGTTTTGACTCAGCAGCGCTTTCCCAATCTCAACGGGATGCGCTACCTCACCGAAGCCGCCTTTGCCGACTACCCTACCACTCGCCTAGAAGCTCCCGGCCTCAGCACCGAATACATTGATCTAGAAGTAGACAATTTGCCCAATAGCTTACAGGCTGTAATTGCGGCTTGGGAGGCGATGCTTTAAGCTCAGAAAAAGCCAGAAGACTTAGATAAAGACATTGGCTCGATATTTTATTGAGATTTTATTGAGCCAACCATACAGACATGAGGAAGAGCGGATAACCTGCTAACAAAATCGCACCTGCAATTTTGTCCAGGATACCTTTCGTAGATGCCAACAAAATGACCAGCGACAGCGATGTAAGCATTGCTAACGTTGGAAAATGCAACAAGTTAGCATCTGAAATCTTCAGCGGACGGGCGATCGCGGCCACGCCCAAGGTCATGGTTACATTGTAAGCAAACGAGCCGACTACCCCCGCTACGACTGCCTCACTCATCCCTCTTCTCGCAGTAGACCAAGCCAAAACGACTAGCTCAAAAGCAGTGGCAAACCCCACTAAGGTCAATCCAAGTTTAGCCTGGGTTGCTTCTACCCCGCTAATGCGACGCACGGCTTCTACCAGCAACATAGAGCCCACAATCATGATCAACAAACCGACTAGAACCAACCGTAAATCTCTTCCAACCCACTGCTGAATTCCTCTGGCCCGATTATCAGCTAGTGTCTCATAAGCCTCGGCGAGTTCTCCGGTTTCCCCTAGCGCGGGCGGCTGACGCTCGGCCCACCAAATCCCACACACATACAGAACGTATAGCCCGACTAATAACCCGCCTTCTAATCGGTTTAATTGTCCATCCCAAATGAATTCACTGGCAAGTGCTCCTATGGGTAATCCTAGCAGCGCATATCGCATCACCCTTCGGTTAAAAGGCAGCGGTGAAACCCACGCGCCTACGCCTAAAGCGACTAGGCAAATAGCTATGTTTGCGCCGATTACATCACCTAGGGCGATCGCAGGCACTTCCCGGACAGCCGCAGTCACCGCAGTTGCCAACTCTTCTGGTTCAGCGCCCGCAAGTAATAACGCTAGGGCAAATGAACTCACTCGCAATCGGACAGCAGCGGCGGCTAAATGCTCAGCAAAAGTCTCTGCACCCCAGACAATCAGTACGGCCCCAATCCCAATCAGCAATATCCAAAATATAGCCATGAACACCTTAATTAGTGAGGCAGTCCTCCAGAAAAGCTTACAGATCGTCAAAAAATCTGTTCTCTCAGAAGGTAGCTTCTCATAACGAGCGGTGGCTTATCACGCTATATCTGCCGTATCTATCGACAACTGCACCTTGACGGGCGTCCCCGTGGTAAGTTATTAGCTGCAATATTCAACCGAATAGGATCTAAAAAGTTATGCTTTTTAGCCTATTGCCAGCTTATCTGTGAGGAGCTACGCGTCATGGTCACTGTTTTTAAGAAGCATTTGATAGGGTTTGCCGGATGGGTGCTAGGTAGTTTGGCATTAGCTGGTGCGATGCAAGCGCCCGCCCATGCCCAGGCGGCTTACGGTAGCTACATAGGCATTGGCCCAGCCTTTGGCGATGGTCAGTTGGCCGTCGGCATCAGCGGTCGATACAACATTTTAGAGGCTCCTATTTCGATTCGAGGCACGGCTTTTATCGGTGAAGGCTCAGCCTTTGTGCCAACGGTTTCTTATGACTATCCTCTCAACTTTAACACTGAAGTATATGTAGGCGCAGGGATTGCTTTTGCTGGCAAGGGCTCGGTGATGGGCGATGGCACTTCTTTTGTGATTCAGCCTGGGGTCGATTACACGCTGACCAACAGCAATTTGGTGATTTACGGCAATGCGATTGTGCCAATCGGTGGCGGCACTTCGACAGCTGTGCAAGGTGGGGTTGGAATTCAGTTCTAAGAGTCTTGCAATCTAATTCTCTATTTCATCGCTCTATTTTTCCTTTTCACAGATGAATCTGACAGAACCTATGTACTAAATCGGCGCTTTCCGCTACGATGAGCCCATTGTTACCGTTGCTATTAGCCTAACGGCTGACGGGTGGGTTAATTTATGCGCGATTTGCGTCCATTGGGTTCGGTGATTCAAGGCTCTTTGAGTAAAGGGCTAGAAGTTCGGCTGCATCCTGATGTGCTGGTCGAAGAAATGCGGGTGGGTAAGTTTTTGGTGGTAGAAGGGGTGCGATCGCGCTTTTTCTGTATGCTCACCGATGTGTCATTGGGCATGGCGAGTCAGCGGATTGTCGCGAGTCCGCCGGAGCCGAATAATATTTTTTTGCAAGAGGTGTTAGCCGGTTCGGGCACTTACGGCACG
>JBGTIK010000166.1:0-5526 GCA_041745715.1 Phormidesmis sp. | reverse complement strand
CTACATCGGCACCCACCAAACCGAACTGCTTAACCAGTTTTTGCAGCTATTTGAAGAAGATATCGAACCGCGAACCCAGGAGCAGCTTCAGGCTTTTATTGAAAAAGGGGATTCGGAAAAGGGTGGTTTACGCTGGCGCATTGTTGATCGCCTGCGAGAAGTGGTAGAAGAACGCAACCGACTCAAAAATCAGGTCAAAACCCTAGCACGTCGAATAAAAGAAAAAGAGAGCGGGCCTAAAAGTCAAGACCATGAAGACATTCTCGCTGAGCTATCCCGTGAGCGCTCGGGGCTTAATGACCTAGTAAGAAAGATAAACGCTAAACGAACGCTCCAGTTCTTTACCGACGAAGGGCTGTTACCTAACTACGCTTTCCCGGAAGCAGGCGTCACGCTCAAATCTATTATTTGGCGAAAGCGACAGATTGAAGGCGACAGTACCCAAGGAAAATTCATTACCGAAACCTTTGAGTACGAGCGTCCAGGCGCGGTTGCTATTGGTGAACTCGTGCCCGCAGGCAGCTTTTACGCCGAAGGTCGCCGGGTCGATATTGACCAAATAGATCTCAACATTTCTAAGATTGAAGAGTGGCGCTTCTGCCGTAGCTGCGCGTTTGCTGTTTCCACTGCGCTACTTGAGGCTAAGCAGAAAACCTGCCCGCGCTGTAGTGATGCGATGTGGCCCGATGCAGGGCGCAAGCGCAAAATGGTGAGACTACGGCAGGTGATGGCAACCACTAGCGATCGCAATAGTCGCATCAGCGATGACCGCGACGATCGCGCGCCTGCTTTTTTCACCAAGCAAATGCTGGCCGACTTCGACCCCACCGCCCGAGAAGAAACTTACGTCATCGAAGACGAAGACTTTCCCTTTGGCTTTGAATTTATTGCCCAGGCTCAGTTTCGGGAAGTGAACTTTGGCGAGGCTGTTGCCGTGGGTGAAAAGCTAGAAATTGCAGGCATTTCAAAGGCCCGCTCAGGATTTAAAGTATGCCGTCACTGCGGCAAAGTGCAGCGTAACAATAGCCGCGATGAGTTTAAACATGCGCTCTCTTGCAATGCGCCTAATAAGGAAGACGAAACCCTATACGCTGACATTCTTTATCTCTTCCGCCAGTTTGAATCTGAAGCGCTCAGAATTCTGATGCCGGTAGACGTGCTCAACTTTCCCGAAAGGCTGCACTCATTTATCGCAGCGCTTCAGCTCGGCCTAAAGCACCACTACAAAGGCAGCGTGGATCATTTACGCGTGCTCATTAGTGAAGAGCCTCAGCTAAATAGCACCTTACGCCGTCCCTATCTATTTCTATACGACACTGTTCCAGGGGGGACGGGTTACCTCAAGCAGCTATTGCGCAACCCTGAAGAGTTCATGAACGTTCTGGATCAGGCGCTAGAGGTGACTGAAAACTGCGTTTGTGAAGACGGCTGCTATAACTGCCTGTTTGCCTATCGCAATAGCTTCAACCAAGATAAAACAAGCCGCACTGAAGCGGTGAGTATTCTCAAGGCTATCCTCAGCCGCCGGGATAAACTCAGGCCCGCTGAGAACTCTCTTTCTAGCGTGAAGCTCAACAGTTTATTCGACAGCGTTTTAGAACATAAGTTTATTGAGGCATTACGCCGCTACCGCTACCAAGATAGCCCCATCACCGTGAATAAAGAGCTGGTTAATGGTAAGTCCGGTTACTTTGTGCGCATTGGCGAGCAGGACTGGAATGTAGAGCCGCAAGTAAGCCTCGGCTACAGCCAGGGGGTAGCAGCCCCTAGCAAAGCTGATTTTGTATTTTGGCCCGCTAAAAATGCGGCTGTACTCAAGCCGATTGCCGTGTTTACGGACGGTTGGGAATATCATTGCGATCGTATGGGCAAAGACTTTTTGCAGCGTATGGCGATCGCTCAAAGCAACCAGTTCCGCGTGTGGTCGCTCAGCTGGTCAGACGTAGACGCCCAGCTAGATCCCGACAGTACCTTAGGTTATGTCGATCTGCTAAACCAAAATATCAGCGCTCAGTTTGAAAAAGGTGAAAACAAGCTGTACGAACACTATGGCGCTCAGCCCCTGCGAGGCTTAACCACTGTCAGTAGCTTTGAATGGTTAGCCCATTATCTAGCGCGTCCTAACGACGAGCAATGGCAAGGGTTCGCGCTTGTGAGGGCTTTTGCACAGCTAGGCAGTATGCCCCCCTCTGTGGACTGGCTAGATCAGATAAGGACATGGCTGGGTGAAGATGCGCTGAGCCAAATTAATATCGAAGATAAAGACCGCCGTTGGGGAGAGTTGCAGTGGCGCTCTCCTGATGGCATTCCTTTGGTGAAAACCTTTCTGTCTGTTCACCCTGCTAAGCACCGGCAAAAGCAAAAAGACTCTGTTTACGGCATCACCTGGATAGATGATCGCGACACCGATTTTTCAAATCCAGCGCTTACTAAAGCTTGGACAGGTGTCCTCAGACAATTCAATCTGTTCCAGTTTTTGCAGTATGCCTATGTGCTATCTGAAACCAGCTATCCGGATGTGCGATCTCATCTTCCTTCGATTTTCCCCACCGAAACACCGTTGGGTGCTACAAGCGCACCACCCCTTAATCCACAGTGGTTAAAGCTCATGAAGTACGCTACTCCAGAGTCCAAGCCTCTTTTGGAGGCTATGGCCCAAGCCGACTGGCCTTTACCTGAGCTGGGTTATGAGCTAAGCGACGCGGATGAGATGACCATTGCAGAAGCTGAATTCGCTTGGCCGGACTATCAAGCGGCGCTACTATCAGCTAGCCAGGAGGCTTCTGCCTTTGCCGCGCAAGGATGGTATGCGCAGGGGTTTACACCGCTTACTGAAGATTCCGGCAGCTTAGAAACATTTCGCACGACTTACTTAATCAACACACCCGACGAGGAAGCCTAACCCATGCTCAACCATACTATTCGCCTGGTGATGTCCATTGACTTTTTGGATGCCTTCAGTCAGCTACCTAAACAGATTCAGAGTAAAACCTCTGCCTTCATCCAAAAGTTCAAGCAAAACCCGACAGCGTCTGGACTTAACTACGAGGTCATTCGCAATGCCGCCGACCCTAACCTCAAATCTGTTCGAGTAGACCAGGCTTATCGGGCAATCATTCGTAAGCCCGATAAAGGCAATGCCTATCTGTTGCTGTGGGTTGATAAGCACGACGATGCTTACAATTGGGCGCAGAAAAAGGTATGCAAAATTAACCCCGAATCGGGCGCACTGCAAATTATCGATGTAGAAGCAACAGCGGCGCTGGAGAGCGAGCTGATAAGCCAGCAGCCAAAGACGAAAGCGATAGGTCGTTTTGATGAGATTCGCGATCACCATCTTCTCCGGCTCGGAATTCCTGAAGAAATGATCGGTGCAGCTCGCGCCGTCGTGACCGATGATGATGTAGATAAGTTCATTGACCGCCTGCCAGAAGAAGCGGTAGATGCGGTTTTGATGCTCGCTTCTGGCTATTCGCTCGACGATGCCCTCCTGCGCTACGAGAAAGACGACGATCAGCATCAAGAAGTCGATACGACTGACCTAGACCAAGCGTTAGAGCGTGCAGACAGCAAGCGCCGGTTTCATATCATTACTGACGATGACGAACTGCTGGAAATGCTGGCTGCGCCGCTGGAAAAATGGCGCGTATTTTTACATCCCAGCCAGCGCCAAATTGTCGAGCGTGATTGGAATGGTCCGGTGCGTGTGCTAGGCGGTGCCGGGACAGGAAAAACGGTTGTTGCCATGCACCGGGCAAAGTGGTTGGCTGAAAATCGATTTACCGAAGTGGGCGATCGCATACTTTTTACCACTTACACCCACAACCTGGCAATTGATATTGAAGAGAACTTACGTAAAATATGTTCGCCTGACGTCATGAAGCGTATCAAGGTTGAAAATCTTGACCTGTTAGTGTCCTCCTTTTTTAGATCAGAAGGTGTTCCAGTTGATATCGTTTATGATCAGCAGCTAGAGCCCCTATGGGAAACAGCTTATGCCGTGGATAGCGAAGAGTTAAGCCTTGCGTTCTATCAAGATGAGTGGAAACAGGTTATTCAGGCACAGAATGTACAGACGCTTCAAGACTATTTTTCAGCTTCTCGTGTCGGCCGAGGTACTCGGCTCAACAGAATCCAAAAGGCTGAGATTTGGCCAGTCTTTGAAGAATTTAGATCGCTAGTTAAACAAAAGGGTTGGAAAGAGCGAGAAGATGCCATGTACGATGCACTCAGCTTGTTAGAGAACAAGCCCGAAGGCAGCCTACCCTACCGTTCTGTGATTGTAGACGAAGCACAAGACATGGGTGCGGCCGCTTTCAAGCTGCTGCGGGCGATTGTGCCATTTGGCCCAAACAACATGATGATTGTGGGCGATCCACATCAGCGCATCTATGGACGGAAGGTAGTGTTAGGCCGCTGTGGAGTAGAAATTAGAGGGCGATCGCGTAAGCTCCGCATTAACTACCGCACCACCGACGAAACTCGAAAATGGGCCACCGCCGTCTTAGCTGGCATCCCCACAGACGATCTCGACGGCGGCAAAGATTCCCTGCAAGACTACCGCTCTTTGATGCATGGAGAGGCCCCTAAAGTCCATGGATTTGAGAATTTTAAAAAGGAAATCACCTTTATTCAGTCCTACTTGCAAGAACTAGAGAAAGCGGAAGCGCAGCTCTCCAACGTATGCATTATGGTTCGCACTCAAAGGCTAGCCGACCTTTATTCCCAAAGTTTAGAGAAAGAGAATATCAAAGTCCGTAGAATCAAGCGCAGCGAAATTGATAACCCTGCTTTGCCGGGTGTTCGGATTGCGACGATGCACCGGGTAAAAGGACTTCAGTTTGAACATGTGATTTTAGCCGGCATCAATTACGACACGCTACCCCTGAGATATGTTGTTGAATCCGCCTCTGATACTGCTGCTCGCAAAGCTTTTAAGCTCTCCGAGCGTTGCCTTCTTCATGTTGCTGCTACCCGAGCAAAATCAAGCGTAACTGTCACCTATCATGGTCAGCCCAGCGAACTGTTACCAGCTAGTTAAAAAATGAAGGATGGCAATGCAGTCAGCAATTCCAAATTCCAACTTACAGACATGAGTTTCCCGCAATAGGGAACGAGGACCAGCGGGGGCATTTAAACCAAAACCTACGGTTACGGTCAAATCCCTCGTTTGAAAAGGCTTTCAGGAGGTCTGATTTCCTTGAGGATTTGCCCCGTTAGGCAACTAGTCCTTGCCTTTTGAGGCTTTCAGAAGAGCTGTTTAACGAGAAATCAAGGGTTTCAGGACACCGTTAGACAGCGATTTAGTCCGAGCTTAGTCCATCAAATTCATAACCGTAGGTTTCTGCACGAATGCCCCCGCTGGTCCATATTCCTGTGTTGGGCTTACCAGCGTCTGCCTGTCGCGCCTTGCCCACTGCTGCTTCTAAGGCTGCGCAGAGCTGCTGACTAAGCGGTTCAAAAATCTGTGCTCGGGTTTCGGTCATTGGGGCATTTGGATCACCCGCAACTTCGCTAAAGATATGG
>JBGTIK010000165.1:0-3524 GCA_041745715.1 Phormidesmis sp. | reverse complement strand
TTCCTGCATATCCATGATGGCCTGATCCAAAATCTTTTCTGGATCTTCAGCGGAACTTACCGCCGCGTTGAGGTTAGAGCGCACTACCCGGCTGACGCGATCAAACAGTCCCATGTCGTTTTTTCCTCAGTTCTTCTTTAGGTTCTAGTTACGTTCTAGTATAGACAGCTGCTTTGGATTTTTTAGCCGCACCAGCCGGTGAATATAGCCGTTTTCACTGACCAAAGCCGCTCAATTCACAGCGCCTTGGCCAAAAAGCTATCACTCAAAAGATACCGCAGGACGTGGGAAAATTCCTGATTTTTCACCTAACGTTTTTTGACAGGAGTCTAAAGGTAGTAAAGGCGGTAAAGCTGGCAAACGCTGAATTTGAGGCCGTAGGGCGCTAGGGGCAACACCGGCTCGGTAGGCAGCGATCGCTCCCACCGCTTCCAAATACGTGTCTACGTGAGTCGCTTGAATGCCCAAATCAGCCGCTTGCACCGCCATCGTCGTGGTATTTTCGCCGACTGCAATCACTTGATCTGCGCTTTGGGCCAGGCTGATCGCAGCGCTACCGCCAAAAGCAGTTGCTGGCACAACTATCGCATTGACGTGAACAGAATGAATGACGGTGGCATTGGTTGGACGATGTAGCGGTCGAGACCCCATCGGCTGCCCTGTAGCTGTGAATTGAGGAGCCCGGCTCAAACCCGCTAATACACAAGGCAAAAAGGTATAGCCGATTTCTTCAGCCGCCGAACGCGGTGAAATGCTTGGATTTAAGGGAATCGGGACCAGAGCTGGCGCGTGAGCGCAAGGAATCTGAAAAGTACGCACCACTAAATGGCTAATCACCGCTTCGGCTCCGGCTAGCGGATCGACGCCTTGGCCCTGGCGGTAGGCTTCGAGAGCAGATGAGCCTTCGTCATCGGGGAAGCGGGCAATGATTGCGATCGCTTTCACCCCGGCCTCTACGATCAGCCTTTCTGCCGCCCGCAACAGACTATCTGGATTTTCGAGCGTGCCCCAAGACGCGCCTGATTCGGTGGTCTTCAGCGTCACTTTTAACGGCCTATCGGTCACGACATGAGCGCGAATATCTAGCCCTAAGGTCGCTCTAGCGGCATCGGCTGCCTGCAAATGCCGCCAAAGCAGATCGTCTTCAATCGACTGGTCAAAAATTAAGCCAATCGGGTTTTGATGTACGGGTTGCAGCCCCCATTCACCTGCCGCGAACTGATCGAGCCCGTAACCCTCCACATAGTAGGCGTTTGGCAACGGCCAATACATCTGCGCGCCGTTCATCACATTGGGGTGGGTGATCAGCTGGTCGGTGACTTGAGCTAAGGCTCTCGCGACTGGTAAGGCGTCTCCAGCATAGCCGCCGATCGCTGCACCAATGCCGGTAGGGATGATAAGGACGGTAGTGTGAGGCGTTTGAAGGGTCATAGGTGGGCCTCAAATCGGCCTCAAATCTGGTCTTAATCGGTGGTAATGACCGCCTCAATGTGGGCGATTTGGCGGTTGGAGTCGATGGCGGTGATAGCCCAGCGCAAGGGGGTGCCGTGGGCGCTGAGTTGGGTTTGGATGTGCGATCGCAACTGACCAGAACGCATCTTACCTGACTCCAACCCAGACTCACCGACTAAAGAAACCGCCATCGTGATCAGCTTTGTTTGCACCGCATTTACCCCGGCTGAGCAAACTGACGTGCGTACACCTCGTCTTCTTTTTCACTTACCAGCGTCAGATCAGACGTCGGAAACGCCACACAGAGCAGCGCATAGCCATCGGCCTGAAGCTCCGGGCTCACCCCCATGCCATCGGCCTGATTCACCGTCCCGGATGTGATTAGGGCCGCACAAGTCGTGCAGACTCCCGCCCCGCAAGAAGTTGGCAAATCTACTCCAGCGGCGTGCGCAGCTTCTAACACCGTTTGATCTTCGGCTACCTGAACGCGGTGAACCTGCCCTTGGTGGCTAATATCAGCCGTAAATGTTTTACCCATCTCTTTAAATAGTTAAGTCAAGTTATTTTGAAATCTCAAATGTCTCAAGCCTGCCGACCGCCAAGCTCACCGACCGCAAAGCTTTATTCAGACCGGCCTAGCTGGCTTGATTTTAGGGAGCCCTAAGAGGCCGCTGGCGTTGGAAAAGTCCGATCAAACTCTTCAAGCAAATCATCCATTTCTTCTAGCGCCTGATTAATATCAATTCGCAACGTGCCAATACCGGGCTGCTCTAGCAAGCGGATTAGCGACTGTCGTTTGGAGCGAATCAGCTCTATTCGGGTCTGGAGGGCAGAAAATTCCATGACAAACGGATCTCCGAGATGAGTTACATTTCTTTATTAGGATAAGCAAATTTGGGACTGAGTGCATCTGAGTCTTAATTTGGTATCGCTTGCCTCTGCTATTTCAAGCAACTCACGCCCAAGCAACCCACGGAAACCGACCCCTATGCTTCGCAAAATTCCCCTCGGCGGCGTTCTTCTCGTCGTCGGTGGCATTCTTACCGCTATCGGATTTGTCGCCTACGCCCAGGAAAATGCCACCCTTAACTTAGTGGGCTTCTTCTACGGGGTGCCAATTTTGCTAGGGGGACTTGCTCTGCGCGCCGCTGAGCTAGAGCCCGTACCCTACACTCAGCTTCCGAGCGAAGCCGTGATTGCCCTGCGGGAGCAAGCCACCCAGACCCAAACCCAAGTGCGCAAAGACGTTACTCGCTACCGCTACGGCCAAGAAGCCCACCTAGATGAAACCCTAGAGCGCCTTGGCCTCAGCCCCAACGATACGCAGCGTCCGGTGCTATCAGGTTTGCATGAAGAGCAGCGTGAAGGCGCTTACACCCTTGTTTTAGAATTTGACTCGCCTTACGTGCCGATTGAAAAATGGCAAGAAAAGCAGGAGAAAATAGAAACTTTCTTTGGCCCCGGCATTGTCGCCGAAGTCAGTCAACCCGCCGAGAAAAAAGTGGCTTTAGCCATGAAGGCCGTGATTGCTTAGTCCGTGATTGTTTAGCCGAAACAGCACCGCTATTTTTCTAACCGCACTGCATACCATTGCACGGTTTCTCCGGGGGCCGTTTCAAATTCGCAGTGGGTTTCTAATAAATATTGGGCCTGCGCATCTGCCGATGACAGTTTCTGAAGCTCGTGCGGTAGCTCACCCCCGTTTTCTTTTGTGTAGTCTGCTAGCACTTCCTTAAGTTTATCTATCAATTCGGATGGGGTGAGGAAAGTCTCACTAGCCTCAGAAGCCTCGGCGCTGAGAAATACAAACATCTCCTCGCTATACATCATTGAATCAGCCATAAAATCGTTTGCCGTAATGGGGTTAAAGCGGGTTGATAAGGGGGTTCGGCCTACTATCAAAGCACTACGCTAAAAGTAGCGCTCGATGTTAAACCGACATTCCGCACTTCCAATTGGCACATTGGGTATTTAAACGAAGCAATAAGAATCACAGCCATTTTTTCTAGCATGGTTCTCAATAGTTAACCTTAATTGAGAATTTTTATGACTTAGTTCATTTGAACTGCTAA
>JBGTIK010000164.1:0-12544 GCA_041745715.1 Phormidesmis sp. | reverse complement strand
CTAAGTCATAAAAATTCTCAATTAAGGTTAACTATTGAGAACCATGCTAGAAAAAATGGCTGTGATTCTTATTGCTTCGTTTAAATACCCAATGTGCCAATTGGAAGTGCGGAATGTCGGATCCTAGGAACCCTGACGCAGCTTTTCGAGTACGCTCTGATCTTCCATTGTGGTAGCGTCGCCAATCACCTCTTCGCCGCTAGCGAGATTGCGCAAAAAGCGACGGATGATTTTGCCGGAGCGGGTTTTGGGCAAAGCATCGGTGAATTGGATTTCGCCAGGGCGAGCTATTGCTCCAATTTCTTTGACCACATGCTGCTTTAGCTCAGCTTTCAGCTCATCGCTGCCAGTGTAGGAGCCTTCCAGCGTCACAAAGGCGTACACGTCCTCACCTTTAAGATCATCTTTGCGCCCCACTACTGCCGCTTCGGCTACTGCCGGATGCGACACCAAAGCCGACTCAATTTCCATTGTTCCCAGGCGATGACCTGACACATTCAGCACATCATCCGTGCGGCCCATCACCCAAAAGTAGCCGTCTGCATCCTTACGCGCACCGTCGCCTGCAAAGTACAGATATTGCCCATCTTTGGGCGGAATATGCTCCCAGTACGTGCGGCGAAATCTGGCATCGTCGCCATACACCGTGCGCATCATGCTCGGCCAGGGATGTTTGATCACCAGGTAGCCGCCCTCATTCGCCCCGACAGGGTTGCCTTCGGCATCGACCACATCAGCCAAAATGCCCGGAAAGGGTTTGGTGGCAGAACCTGGTTTGGTCGGCGTCGCACCGGGTAACGGCGTCAGCATAAAGCCGCCGGTTTCGGTTTGCCACCAAGTGTCCACAATCGGACACCGGTCGCCGCCAATCACGCGGCGGTACCACATCCAAGCTTCTGGGTTAATCGGCTCACCCACGGTGCCCAACAGCCGCAAAGAAGACAAATCGCGGGCTTTGGGCAGATCTTCACCCATTTTCATAAAGGCACGAATAGCGGTCGGGGCGGTATAGAAAATGGTAACTCCGTGCTTTTCGACGACATCCCACATGCAGCCTGGATTAGAAGGACGGGGGGCACCTTCGTACATGAGACTTGTTGCGCCGTTAGAAAGGGGGCCATAGACGATGTAGCTGTGCCCGGTAATCCAGCCAACATCGGCGGTGCACCAGTAAATATCGTCTTCTTTAATGTCGAAAGTCCACTGAAAGGTCATGTGGGTATAGAGGTTATAGCCCGCTGTGGTGTGGACAACGCCTTTGGGTTTGCCGGTAGTACCGCTGGTGTAGAGAATGAAAAGCAAATCTTCGCTGTCCATCGGTTCGGCAGGGCACTCGGTGGCGGCACTGGGCTGCACATCGTGCCACCAGACATCGCGTTCGGGCATCCAGTCGATGGCTTGCTGGGTGCGCTGCACGACGAGTACATTTGTCACTGAAGGGACGGCATTATCAGCAAGCGCAGCGTCTACAGCGGGTTTGAGGCCCATTGGTTTATCTTTACGAAAGCCGCCGTCGGCAGTAATCACTACTTTGGCTTCGGCGTCGTTGAGGCGATCACGCAGTGCCTCCGCGCTAAACCCCCCAAACACCACCGTGTGCGCCGCGCCGATGCGCGCGCAGGCCAGCATCGCCACTGCCGCTTCAGGAATCATCGGCATATAGAGGCCGACGCGATCGCCCTTTTTCACCCCCATATCTTTGAGCACATTGGCCATTTGGCACACTTCTTGGTGCAGCTCAGTGTAGGTAAGCGATCGCGTATCACCCGGTTCACCCTCCCAGATCAGCGCCGTCTTGTTGCGCCTATCGGTGCTCAAATGCCGGTCTAGGCAGTTATAAGAAATATTGATCTTGCCGCCCACAAACCACTTCGCAAACGGCGGCTGCCAATCGAGCACGCTGTCCCACTTTTCAAACCAGTCCAATTCCTCTGCGGCCAACCGCGCCCAAAAAGCGGCAGGATCAGCAGCGGCCTCATCGTACAGCTTCTGATAAGCTGTCATGCTAGGAATTCGCGCCTTTTCAGCAAATGCTGCCGGGGGTGCAAACACGCGCTGCTCTTGCAGAATGGATTCGATGGACGATTCGCTGGGAATGTTTGGCATGAGAAGTAAGCCCTAACGCGCTGTAAACAAGACAAATAAAAAGGATGGGTAAATTAAGGATGAAAGAAACCCTTTAAAACCATACTGCGTTTGCTCACAGCTTGTTCACCTGAGCTGCGTTCCTTAATATTTTTTGCGCTGATGACTCGCAGTTAGAAGGCGGCTGTTCTCAATCGCTCACCTTAATCGTCACTGACTTCTACTCGATTCCATTCAATATTGGGCAAGTTTTTAGAGGCTTCTGAGAGAGTATGCTCCCAATAGCTGCGCATTTTGAGTAAGTAGGGATCGTTTTCTTGGAGCTGAACGCGATTGCGAACTGCTAGCGCATCGGCTTCGTACAGCACCATATCAATGGGTGGGCCGACGGATATGTTTGAGCGCATGGTCGAGTCAAGCGATAGCAAGGTTGTTTTGGCGGCGCTGTCTAAGGGTGATTTGTAGCTGACTGTTCTATCGAGAATGGGTTTGCCGTACTTTGTTTCACCAATTTGCAAAAACGGCGTTTCGGGAGTGGCGGCAATAAAATTACCCTGACTGTAGACTAGGTACAGCTCATGCGCTTCTCCCGCAATTTGACCCCCCACTAAAAAAGAACTCTGGTAGTCAATGCCGTCTTTTTCTAGCCAGGGGCGCTCTTTTTCTTGAATTTGGCGCATGGTTTCGCCGACGTAGCCAGCGACTTGATGCATCGAAGGTAGCTTGTGCAGGTTGATGTCAGCGTCGTTTTTAATGTGCTGTTGAAGGGTGTGAAAAACGGATTGAGAAGTCGATAGGCTACCGGCTGTGCAGAGGATGATGACGCGATCGCCCGGTACCGAAAAGTCGAACAGCTTTTGATAGGACGAAATATAGTCTACGCCTGCATTAGTTCGAGAGTCAGCGGCAAACACCAATCCCGTTTCAACAGTGATTCCGAGGCAGTATGTCATTTACTTTAAAAGGGAGTGAGGAGAAGTACGAGACGAAAAAATAGCAAACAGGAAGCTTAACCGGGAAGTTATGGCGCTGTTACCTATCTTTAGATAGGAACTTGATCAGCCGTTGAAATTCAGAGGCACCCCCGTATACTAAAGGAACCTGGCAGGTGTGAGCCCTTAGGTTCAAGCTCGGATCTGCTGACGTACTTGCGGGAAGGATAGTCATGACCGAGGCAGCAGCTTATCAATGTGATCTAGGATCGGATCAGTGGCTGCATTTGAGCAATGATGGCTCGATCACGACGGTTGCGGTGTCGAGCCGAGGGCCGGGGCAACAGCAGCAAAGTAGTCAAGGTTTCGTGACGGGTGAGTGGCGCGATCGCCCACAGGTCTACCGGCTTGCTCAAGGGGTTTTAGTCGTGATTGCAGCGCCCCAGTCAACAGCTTATCTGCAAATTCAAGCAGGCCAGTCTCAGATGCTCTCTAGCCAAGCGGCTGAGAAAATGCAACAGTTCATTCAGTCAAACACTTCGCAAGCCGTCCCGATGCAGCCGGTTGCACCGCCAGCTGCCACGCCACCAATGGCTCCGATGGCTCCCTTGACACCGATGACGCCAATGGCCCCAATGGCCCCAATGACAATGAACCTCAATCCGATGTCAATGGCAATGGGCAACATGGCGATGAGTATGGGTTCAGCCACCGCTTCACCCGCGATGAAGGACCCTAATGATGAAACGACTCATTCAGCAAAGCGATTTTGTACGCAATGCGGCTCGGCGGTGGAGTCTGGAGATAAGTTTTGTGGGCACTGTGGCGATCGCCTCACCGCTTAACATCCGTTTGTATATCTTAGAAAAACTTATAAAAACTTAAGCTTGCGCCATCTCTTATGTTTTTTTACATAAGATTAACCCTGAATCATCAGCAAATTGGCTAGCATGACAGCATTTACCAGTTTTACTGACAGGTCTACAAGATTCATGAAAGATAAAACAGTTGCTGCGCTCATCGCTTTTTTTGCAGGCGGACTAGGCATCCATAAGTTTTATTTAGGACAAGCGGGCGCAGGGCTGTTGTACCTATTATTTTGCTGGACTCTAATTCCGTCCATGATTGCCTTTTTTGAGTGCATTGGCTTCCTGATGATGAGCGATCAAGAATTTAACGCTAGGTTCAATAGCGGGTTGTCAGCAGCGCCTGGGGCAAATTTTTCCTTCGGCAGAGAATCGACTAAAGACAAAGCAAGTGCGTTGGGCGAACTTAAAAAACTGTACGAATCAGATGTCATTACGGCTGAAGAATACGAAGAGAAACGCCGTAAAATTCTAGATTCTATATAAAGTAATGGTCAACCCAAAATCAGCTCTGATAAAGCCCTCTCAAATGCAGCAAAATGCGTTTTGGCTGTCATTTATTCCTGTACTGGGCGGGCTTGCTATCATCTACGAAGGCAACCGCCTAAATGCAACTCGATTTATTCAGCTAGGGTTGGGCGTTTTGGCGCTTTCGTTGGTGAGCGCACTAGCTGGCAGCTTTACCTTCGCTTGGCTGGTACAGATAGCGCTAGCAATTTTTTTCAGGTTGTCTTTTGTCGCACCGCCGCCGCCTTTACAAAAAGTAGATTTTAATAACTGTTCTAAAGACGAACTGGTACGAGTATTAAATTTGCCGATTGTATACGCCAACGATATTGAACTGTGCAGAAACGAAGGCTATCTTTTTACACATGCTGAAGAACTTACCGAAATTGCTGGCATCCCAGTAGATCAAGTACAGCGCATCAGTCCTCATCTAATGTTTGCATACGATGCGATGAAAGATACTGGCTCCTCATGGCGACGAGTTAATTATTTGTCATCCGATGAGATCGCCGCCCTTGGCGTTACTTACGAAGCTGCCCAAAAGATTGTTGACGAAAGAGCTGATCGAGGCGGTTATCGCTCTGCTGTCGATATTAAAAGGCGCACTGGGCTTGCTTTGAGAGACTATAAGTTACTGATGTAGGCATTGCAATAGACGTGATGCAAGGTAAGTACTGGCGATGAATAAAAGTGAATCCTTGAGCGATAATTTGACCAGTGGCTTATCTGGCAGTTCTATTGGCAGTTCTACCGGCAGTTTATCTAGTGAGTCCAACAGAAAACCGGCTAATGCCTTCGTCAACAAGAAAACAGGGTTGCTGTTGCTGCTTGGCCTGGTTTTATTCTCTCAAATTTCTCAAACGAGTTGGCCTTACTTCGCCAGAGAATACGCTGTTTTGATGATTCTTCAAATCTATTTTGTCACGACTTTAGTGATTCTGCCAAAGATCAAAGAACGCTATAAATAAATTCAACAACGCAATCAAAAGTGAGAAAATAACAGTGCCCTATGCATTATGTCCGCATTCTGGAGATAGCTTTTCAGTGACAAATCTCAGCGTTAATCTCAACAAAGTCGCGATGCTGCGAAATGCCCGCCCGCTGGCGATTCCCAGCGTCGTCAAAATGGGCGAAATCAGTATTGCCGCCGGAGCCCACGGTCTGACGGTGCACCCTCGCCCTGATGAGCGCCACATTCGCCGCACTGATGTCTACGATTTAGCCGCGTTGCTCAAGCAGCATCCCACTATTGAATACAACATTGAAGGTAACCCGTTAGAGTCTCCTTTTATGGAAATTATTCGCGAAGTGCGCCCCGACCAGTGCACCTTAGTCCCAGATGATCCGATTCAAAATACCTCTGATCATGGCTGGAATGTGATTCAAGATGCCCAGAAGCTGAAGCCGATTATTGCTGAGCTGAATGAGCTAGGCTGCCGGGTGAGTTTGTTTATGGATCCAGATGTAGAACAGATTGAGCGGGTGAGTGAGTTGGGGTGCGATCGCATTGAACTATACACCGAACCCTACGCTACTGCCTGCCGGATAGGCAAAGGCCAAGAGAGTTTTGCCCTTTATCAGCAGGCCGCCAAATGCGCCCAAGCCTGCGGGCTCGGTGTCAACGGTGGCCATGATTTGAATTTAGAAAATCTTCCCCTTTTCAAAGAAATCCCCAATCTATTAGAAGTCTCCATCGGCCATGCCCTCACCGCCGACGCTTTAGAAATGGGATTTGAAAACGCCGTAAAAGCATACTTAAAAGCGCTAGCGTAAGCAATCTGCAACAGCTTTCTCAACTCATGGATCTGAGTGGATCTGAGCGAATTTATCAGCTTGCCTGCTCGGATGCCTTCTCGGACGGTAGATTGCTTTTACTTCGATAAAGCTGCTTGGCGATCGCGCACCTCCAAAAACACCAGCAGCGCATTCACATCAGCCGGGTTTACGCCGCCAATTCTGGTGGCTTGCCCTACCGTTAGCGGCTTCACCTTATTCAGCTTTTCCCTTGACTCCATCGACAGCGTTTCTACACTCATGTAGTCCAGATCTTGAGGCAAAGCGCGATGGGTTTGCCGCGCGACCAGATCAATCTGCTTTTGCTGCCGCTGAAGGTAGCCAGAGTATTTAATATCGATTTCAGCGCCTTCTTTCTCGGCTCGCGTCAGATCAGAATTGCCCAACCCATAGCGCTCTAAGTGTTCGTAGTGAAACTTAGGGCGGCGAATAAGATCCGCTAGCGTGACCGAACCTTTGATCCGCTGCTGAGTATCGGCGTAAATCGCTTGGCCAATATCTTCTTGTTCTTTGATCCGTGAACTGTGCAAGCGTTCTTTTTCGGCCACAATATTGGCCTGCTTGTCGCTGTACAATCGCCAGCGCCGATCATCAATCAGCCCAATTTCACGGCCCAGGGGCGTCAGCCTTTGATCGGCGTTGTCAGAGCGCAAAATCAGACGATATTCTGAACGTGAGGTGAGGACTCGGTAGGGTTCACGCAGATCTTTAGTGCACAGATCATCGATCAGCGTGCCGATGTAGCTGCCCTCACGCGGAAAGACAATCGGTGCTTGACCTCGGCACAGCCGGGCGGCATTGATGCCTGCAACTAACCCTTGAGCGGCGGCTTCTTCGTAGCCAGTTGTGCCGTTGATTTGGCCTGCGCAAAATAGGCCCTCTACCTGTTTTGTCATGAGGGTCGGGAAGCATTGGGTGGCGGGCAAGTAGTCGTAATCAACGGCGTAGGCAGGGCGGAGCATGGTGCAATGTTCCAATCCGGGAAGGGTTTGGAGCATAGCAACTTGCAGCGTTTCGGGCAAACCGGTTGAAAAGCCCTGAATGTACAGTTCGGGGTAGTCGCGGCCTTCGGGCTCAATAAAAATTTGGTGGCTTTCTTTGTCGGCAAAGCGGACAATTTTGTCTTCGATGCAGGGGCAGTAGCGCGGGCCTTTGGCTTCTACCCAGCCGCCGTACACGGGCGAGAGGTGCAGATTATCGCGCACGAGCTGATGGGTGGCGGCGGTGGTGCGGGTCATGTAGCAAGGGATTTGCTCACGTGGCTGCCATACCTGCGGATCAAAGCTAAACCAGCGCACGTCCAAATCACCCGGCTGATCTTCTAACTGGCTATAGTCAACTGAGCGTTTGTCAACTCTAGCGGGAGTCCCGGTTTTTAGCCGACCGGTTTCAAAGCCTAAGCGATTGAGCGTTTCACTCATGCCGATGGCGGCAGGCTCACCAGCTCGACCTGCGGAAAGGGATTTTTTGCCCACCCAAATGGTGCCATTGAGGAAGGTACCCGTGGTGAGAATGACGGCTTTGCAGCCAAATGTCATCCCGAAATGGGTTTCCAGGCCAATGATTTCATGGTGCTTGCCCAAGACCAAATCGGTGGCCATCCCTTCGCGCAGCACAAGGTTTGGCTGGTTTTCAACGACTGATTTCATCACCGCAGCGTATTCGCGCTTGTCGGTTTGGGCACGTAAGGCCCACACTGCAGGGCCACGAGAGCTGTTGAGGATGCGCTTTTGCAGGTAGGTGCGATCAGCGATTTTGCCGATTTCGCCGCCCAGGGCATCGACTTCATGGGCGAGCTGAGATTTGGCAGGGCCACCGACGGCAGGGTTGCAGGGCTGCCAAGCGATCCGATCCAAATTCATGGTAAGTAGGAGGGTGCGGCAGCCTAATCGAGCGGCGGCTAGGGCAGATTCGCAGCCTGCATGGCCTGCACCTACTACGATTACCTCGAATTCATCTGCAAAAGAAACGCTCATGCTTGATTTGGCTGTTTTAGCTGCTTTGGAGTTAGGTTAGCGGATTTGAATAAATCACTAGATCTGCTTTTCATCTTAGCGAGTTGTGGTGGTGGTGAAGAGATTGCTAAGGCAGAGACAGCCAGCGAGAGAGGCGGTTTTTACAGCGATTGGGTAGGGTCAAGTCACATCAATAATTCTTTAAAGAATGATTAATCAAAAACAGATCTTGTAAGGTCTATAAAATATGAGCTTTAGCCAGACCGTTCTAGATAAAAAAGATAGCATTATCACTGCTTGGATGGCGCAGGTGTTCTCTGAGCGGGCGGTTGAGGGTACTCAGCGGCTCACGTATGAGGCTGTGTCAGAGAGTTTGCCGAGGTTGATAGCGGCGATCGCTCACCTCTTACAGCGATCTGGATTTAGCACAAAGCTCCCTGCTGATATCGTCCAATCGTCAATGCGCAGTCTGCAACCGGAAACCAGCCAAGCCGCGCAGGGCTGTGACGCTGAAGAAATTGTGCGCGAATACGCTATTTTTCGCGATGTGATATTTGATGTGCTAGAGCCTGAACTGTTGCGCAGTGAGCCGCTTTTGCTGTTTAAAACGACGCGGCTAATCGATGGCGCAATCGATCAGGTGATTGTGTTTAGCCTGAAGCGCTTTACCGAAGAGCGGCTGCGTGATGTGAATTTTCTCTATGACGAAATGGTAGCCAGCAATCAGGAGCTAGATCGCCTGCTACGCAATGAGCAAACGAATTTGACCCATTTGGTTCATGAGCTGAAAAGTCCGCTGAGCTGCATTATTGGCTATTCTGATTTGTTTTTGCGTCAGCAGGATCATAGCGGGCATGTCCATTTGGATTTTATTGAGCGGGTGCTTTCGAGTGGGCGCAAGCTGCTAGAGATGATCAATGATTCGCTAGAAATGTCCTGTTATCAGTCGGGGAAGGTGACGATTTCGCCAGAGCCGGTGCAGGTGTGCGAAATGGTGACAGAGGTGGTGGCAGTGCTCGATATGCTGGCGCGGCAGAAGGGGCTGGCGGTAGTGACTAGCTGCGATCGCATTCACACCCCCATCGTCACCGACAAAAACCGCCTGCGCCAAGTGGTCACGAATTTAATCAGCAATGCCATTCGCTACACCGAGACTGGCAGCATTCGGGTGCAGGTACGCGCTGCACTCGAAGCGGTTGAAATTGAAGTGGCCGATACTGGCGTCGGGATTGAAGCGGCTGAGCAAGGTCGCATTTTTGAGCCTTATTATCAGGGCAGGGCCGGACATGATTTACCGAGCAGTACGGGGTTAGGGCTGGCTATAGCGCATCAAATGGTGACGCTGCTTCAGGGCAGTATTCGCCTTACCTCGGAACTGGGAGTGGGCTCTACGTTTACAATTATCCTGCCGCTGCGATGGCAGCCTGAACCGGCTTAGATATTGCTGCCGGTCTGATCTGCCGGTCTGCTGTGGCAGTCTTGATCTTTAACGATTATCTAAAATGGAGCGCCGATGACTTCCCCTGAGCTAATTGTGTTTGATTTTGATGGGGTGATTTGCGACGGCCTGATTGAATATTTTCAGACGGCGTGGCGGGCCTATTGCCAGCTCTTTACCGCAAAGGAGCTAATAAAAAAAGATGCACAGCCGCCTGCTGGCCTCGCTGAGCAGTTTTATCCTTTGCGGCCTGTTATTGAAACCGGCTGGGAAATGCCGGTATTGATTCAGGCTCTGGTGCAGGGTGCTGGCGCGGCGCAAATCATTGAGCAGTGGCCGCAGATGGCGCTGCCTTATTTGGCGGCAGCGGGACTGAGTAAAGCGCAATCGGTGCAGGCGCTAGACGGTGTGCGAGATGTTTGGATTCAGCAGGACTTGCCGAGCTGGCTGAAGCTACATCGCTTTTATCCCGGCCTGATTGAGCGCTTGCAAGAGATGCTGGCGGGCGATCTGCCAGTTTATATTGCGAGTACGAAAGAGGGGAGATTTATTCAGGCTTTGCTGGCTCAGAGCGGTTTGGATTTTCCGGCGGAGCGAATCTTGGGCAAAGAGGTGAAGCGGCCAAAGTACGAAACGTTGCGGCAGCTTAAAGCCATTCATGCAGTCACGCATATTTGGTTTATAGAAGATCGCTTACCGGCGCTGATGGGTGTCGCTGAGCAGGATGATTTGGCCGATGTGCAGCTTTTTTTGGCAGATTGGGGCTACAACTTGGCGAGCGATCGCGCGATCGCCGCGCAAAATCCCCGAATTCATCTATTATCGTTGAAGCAAATAGTACAACCGTTCGATCAGTGGCTCTGACGAGCTGACTTGGCAGGAGCTGAATCTTCGATGCTCGATTTGACCAAACTCGCGCGCCAAATGCAAGGCATTAGCGATCACTTGACGCAGGAAGCCGAGGCGGCCAAGCGGCGCATAGAGATAGCCCAAGGGCTGATGAGCCAAGCGATCAATCGGCAAGCTGTGATCGTGGCTCAGCTAGAGAAGTATCGCGATCGCCTGATCTTTGCCGCCGCCGAACCCATCGAACCGCTGAATACGCGCATCGCCATCCAGACCGCTCCCGACGCACATACAGTCATTTCTGCTGACGGCTCTCAAATTTCACCGAGTCACCACGAAATCGCCTACTGCTACTTGCTCAACATCAGCAGGATAATCATCCACTACGGCCAGAGCCGCTATCCGCTGCTCGACAGCCTACCCGAAGTGATCTATCGCCCCGAAGATCTCTACGCCTCACGGCAATGGGGCATCAGCACCGAAGAATGGATGGGCTACCGGCGCACCGCTGCCGAAGCCGTGATGCTCGGTGAATTGGGTCAAGAAGTATCTGCCCATCAAGATGCCGATGTTCCGGCCTTAGCGATCACCGATGGCTCTTTAATCTATTGGTTTTTGGAGCAAATTCCGGCCAAAGCCCGCGATCAGATTTTGCTCCCGGTTTTAGAGTCCTGGCAGCAGCTACGCAAGGCAAAAGTGCCGGTCATGGGCTACATCAGTGCCTCTCGCAGCGGTGAAGCGCTCAATTTTTTGCGCCTTCAGGCTTGCCCTTACGAGTCTCCTGATTGCCTTCAGCACTGCGAAGCCGACCGGAATCAAACGCCTTGTAATGCTTTTTCGCCGCTGCGCGATGTCACCTTGTCGGCAACGGCGCTATCGCCCGGTGAGCGCGGCCCCTTATGGAAAAGTTCAGCCGATATTTTGAGCTGCTACGGCGATCATTCGGTGTACTTTTGCTATGTGCATGTGGGCGCAGAAGTGGCGCGGATAGAGTTTCCGCAGTGGGTCGCGGAAGATAAAGATTTGCTCGATACGGCTTTGAGCCTGATGCTGGCACAGGTACAAAAAGGGTTTGGCTATCCGGTGGCACTCGCTGAAGCGCACAATCAGGCGGTGGTCAGAGGAGGCGATCGCACCCGTTTTTTCATGCTACTAGAGCAACAGATGATCCGCGCTGGGCTCAAAAATGTTGGCACCTCATTTAAAGAAGCCCGCAAGCGCGGCAGCATTGCCTAGACTGCTAACAATTCTCCTATTCTCAACCTAGCTGAGAATTTAACCAGGTTGAGAATTTAACCAGAAAATTTAGCTGAACGACTTATCTAAAAATGTCATCAGCGCATTCCAAGATTGAATGTCAGCTTCGGCATCGTAACGAGAGCTTTCTCTGTCGGCTGTCCATACCGTAAAGGCATGACGAGCCCCGCCGTAGATATCCATGTCATAGTCTACGCCTGCTGCGTTGAGCTGATCGGCAAGGGCGGCAACTTGGGTCATGGGCGCAACCGGATCGTCGCTGCCGTGCAAAATCAACAGTGGCCCTGTGACTGCGCTGTAGTCTTGGCCTTCGGGCGTTTCTAAGCCACCGTGAAAGCTGACAAAGCCATCTAAATCAGCGCCTGCACGGGCGAACTCTAATACAGAAGCGCCACCAAAGCAGTAGCCAATCGCAACGGCTTTCTCAGGGTCGATGCCTGCCATGCTTTGTGCTTGGGCTAAACCCGCGAACAGGCGCTGACGCATGGCGGTGCGATCGCTATACAGCTTTCCACTTTGCGCTTGAGCTTCTTCCGGTGTGGTTGGGCGCACACCTTGCCCGTACAGATCAACGGCAAAAGCGGCGTATCCTCTTTCGGCTAGCATTTGGACTCGGCGCTGCTCATACTCATCAATGCCATCCCAATCATGCACCAGCAAAACAACCGGCTGCTGATCGCCAAAGCCGCTATTGATAGCAAAGTAACCTTCGTAAGGCTGACCTTCGATTTCATAAACGACTGATTCGGCCACGATATCGGCTTTAGCAACTACGGCGCTCAGCCCGATTACACTAGCGACCGTCACGCAAAGCACTAGACCTAGCAAAAGCAATCTTTTCAGCATACGGATTCCTTATCAAAG
>JBGTIK010000163.1:0-2432 GCA_041745715.1 Phormidesmis sp. | reverse complement strand
CTCGTGGAATGCCGCGTTTGCCTTGTGCAGCCATCAACCGAATATTCGCCGAAAGTCCGCGATTTCCTAGAATTCGCTGGCCGAGCTGATTGAGAATGTGCCTGTCATCATTTCCTTAACAAGTTCGGCAAACTGTGGGAGCAAATCAAGGTGACGGCGCGCCTAACGGTCAGTTATTTCAACTGGATATGGCAGCATAGTCGCAGTCGAGACACCGCTGCTCAGCGGGCTAGATTAGCCACCAGTCCTTGGTCATGGCACGATTTCGCAACCTATCCCACCTTTTACTGAAGCACGACCTCATTTTCTTGCAGGCGATGAAGGGGGAATTGCCGCGCCGTGGTTCCCACCAGAGGCAGAAACCACGCCTGCCTGTAGAATATCGCGAACGGGCAGGTTATTAAATGCACCGCGAGCTTTAAATGAACCTGAGTGCTGGAGGTATTCGAGCTTGAGTACGACCGAACTGAGCGTTGAGATCTCGTATATAGGCGTCTGCCGATATGCGGCCTGCGAGGCTAACCTCAAGGATTAGCGTAAACCTAACTGTGCTCGTTTTGATTTGGCAAGACTGAGTTGCATACTCTACAAGGTTACGCCTTCAGAAGGATAATGTAACCCTCGACATCTTGACGGTTTAGATCTCCCGATGGAATACCCATGTTTTTACGGTTTTCTCTTCTTTAATGGAGATCACCATCTCGCCGAGCATTTCTGCGAAGTGTTCTTCCTTCATATCTTTTGCGGCGATGACCATTTTTTTGGCTGCTTGCTCTAGACGGACTAGATCTTGCGGCGGCAGCACAATTACATCGTACCGTGCTGCTCCTTCATGACCTGTCACTTCATAGACAATTTCATTCATGACTCGGATCGGCTGATGCTTAGATACATGAAACATTTCGCGCTCAGACGCAGGGTAGATATTCTTTGCTAAGAAACAATGGCTACCTATTTGTAAATCCTTATGGAGCCTACGCATCCAGCCATACGCACGATGGCCAGGATACCAGTTCCATATTTCATTTTCCATTCCATTCAACCAGTACCCTATGCTCCTACAGCTTGGGTTATGGTTAGCCAGTGCTGCAAACTGTTGGGCCTCTTCTTGCTGCTCAACCCAATATTCCCAGTCACTACTCATCTAATTTTCCTGGCAAACAAGGAGGATAACTTTGCAGATCATAGAATAACCAGGGGGTGCTTTCAAACAGTGATCTCCTCAATAGGCGCGATTATTTTAGGGAAAAAAGGTGCAACTATTTTGCCTTAGCTTCGGCGGCTCGATACAGCGAACCGTTAGGACAGGTATCTACTGAGTCGGCATCAACAGCGGCCATACCATCAAGCAGCATCTGCATGTTGACATGAATCTCTAGCTCTGGCTCTGAGCTAGAGGTTGGAAGAAAGGCTTCAGCCACTAGACCTGATAGCTCGCTCTCTACCGCAACGAGAATGATACGGCTATCTACGCTTTGAGACAGTAGCTGGCGCAAATGAGCTTTCGAGGCTTCGGCGTCTAGCGCTGTAATTCCACATAAACCCACTTCTATTTCCTTCTGGCCATTGGTAACCAATAGAGTAGTGCCGTCGATAACGCGAGCGCTCGACAGCTCGTAATGCTTGCTTTGTTCAGATGAATCAGACGCGAACTGCGCTGCTAGATACGCGGTTACTTGAGGCGATCGCGCGGATGCAGCGGCTAGTCCTGTCAGCAACAGTAAAAGACCCAGACAAATTGGACGGAGAGCAAGCTTCATTTAAGCAAAGGAACGATTGGTACGCCTAGTCTGCCCAGCAGCTTGTATCACTACAGTTCAAAGGGAACTCTGAATCGAAAGGCATCCGGCAACCTCAGTTCTATGGCCACGCTAATTCCATCATTTCATAGCTGCTCTAGCAAAATGACCTTCGGCGAACGCCGCTTTGCTCAACGCTTAGAAGAGAAGCTAGACGCTGACTATTTGCTCTGGTACGACGTTCCCGTTGGCCCCAGAAAACGACATCCTGATTTTGTTATCCTTCATCCTGATAACGGGCTGCTGGTCTTGGAAGTTAAAGACTGGAAATTAGACAACATCGGAGCGGTCACTCATATCGAGGTTCAGCTACAGACAGACCAGGGCATGAAGCTGCTGAAGAACCCGCTGAAACAAGCAAGGGATTGTGCCTTAGAAATCGTTCAGCTACTAGAGACAGACCCACTGCTCGTGCGTAGCGCTGGTAAGTACAGGGGTAAGCTCCTTTGCCCTTACAGCTACTGCGTTGTCTTGAGCAACATTACCCGCAAAGCCTTTGATGCAATTCCAGATCTACAGCAGGTGCTGGATGCGGACTTAGTTATCTGTCAAGACGAATTCGTGCCTTCTGTCAGTGCCAATGACTTTCAATCGCAGCTCTGGGCAATGAGCCACTACGACTACGGCGATCGC
>JBGTIK010000162.1:0-4484 GCA_041745715.1 Phormidesmis sp. | reverse complement strand
AGTATTCGCTGTGATTTGTACAAACGGACGCTGCTGTGCTGGTGCGTCCTGCACTCCCGAGTCAGCAGGCAATAGTCGCTCGGCATGGTCTGGGTACGCATCGCCATTTTATAGGCGCTACGGTGGATCGCATCAAAGCCTTCGCGTTTCAGCACTTTGACGGCAGCTTCAATGCTTTTAGCGTCTGAAGGCCATAGCTTCGGCCAGCGCTCGTTCAACGTAAATTGTTCAGAGCTAGTGAGCGGTCGCCAGATGATTTCGTCCTCTTGTTGCACGATGTGCCAACCCTTAAATGTAGATATTCTGAGCTATGTACAGACCCAACACGCCGGTCATACAGCCAGAAATAAGCAATCTTCTCAGCATTGTCAAATCTCCTTTGTTGGTAAAAGGTATAGATAAGAGGGGGGTTAACCGAAATCTAAATTTTCTGCCAGGTTATTTATAAGTGAGCCATTCTCTTTCAGGAATTCCTCCAGCGCTTCCTTGCCATCAAAACTCTTTGGCTCAGCCTCAAGCGCCCTGGATTCAATTGGCGGATTGGATAGCACGGTTGAATTTAACGTTATTCCACCGTTTATCAGTGCGGTTGAAATCGCATCTAGAGATAGCGGTATCCGCTTGACTTCACTGAGAAGCTCTGAGATTGCTAAGTGCGTTGCCTCTAGGTCTACCTGGCTATGCGGCGACTGTGTAGGTGATCGCGCTATTTGAAAATCATGACGCAGCTTAGCAATCTGATATTCCATACGCCCAATGCAAGCAAGCGCCGTTGTTTTTGCCAAGGCAGAATCAGATGATTGCCGCGCATAAGCTAGCCAGTAGTCCTGAACTGATTGACTTAACATTGCCCTACCTTGTTTTGGATTCCAGATAGGGTTGCGCATCAGATAGAGAAAAACCTCCCAATTAACCGTGTTGTACTTAGCTTGAATTCGCAAGTCGATACAAGGATATTCCGACGAAAGATCGGGTTGTTCAAGTGACATCAGCTTTCTCTCCTAGCTAAGCGACCAACTGGGCTGGGGGCAACTGGATTCGAGATTGAGCTAGCAGAACTTGATAGACGCCATACGCATCGGCGAACCGGATTGGATCTGCCGGGTTGCGCATCAAATTAAAATTTATATCCCCAGTCAAAAGCGCCTTAAGGTCGGACTCAAGGGAAGCGCTTAAATAAGTGGCTGGAATTTTCAGCTCGTCATCGAACCAGTTCTGCAATCTATCCCAAATCAGCCAGAGCGCTCCCCCACAGCCACAAACGCTCACGTTCTCAACGGGGAGCCGAGCGATCAGATAGGTTTTCATACGTTGACAATAATCGTCCAACGCAGACTCAGTAGCAGCGGAGATATCAATCGGCCTTGACAAACCGGGATGGCGAAACGTTGGCTGACGACGAGCAACCGCAGCAATCAAGGTGTGAAGGGGCACATCCACACCCAAGCTCTTGCGCATCAATTCGGCCACCTCATAGAAGTGAGGGCCGTTGGAGTTGGAGCGTTTCGGGTTGAGCTTGCCTTGCTCAAAAAAGGTCAGCGACGTATTGCGCTCTCCGCCCATCACAATAGGCACGTCTGTTTGCTGAACAAATTGCCCTCTTGCTCGCATTGCCGCCGCGTGGTTTAGGTAGACTCCTGCGCCTTCAGTGAAGAGCACCAAATCCAAATCACAGCGGATAGGCTCTGCGTCATCTCGAAAGTAAAACCCCGCTGCGGCCATCTGCTTAATTTCTTCAATCCGCTCGTTGCGATCAGCCGTCGTCGCCTCGGCTCTCGGAAGTAGTAGACCCAGCGTTGCGCTAAAGGAATTAGGAAGTGCAGCTAACTCTTTAACCAAGCCCAGGATCATGAGTATCTTCAAACTCAGGTTTTCCCACTTTGAATACTCGTGATACTGCACGACAAGAGAATCACGAGCAAATTCGCCAGCCGCATAAATCGCTTCACCCACCGTCAGATAGGCAGATCGCTGTGGGTCGTCGCGATAGCTCTCTAGCTGTTGATCAATCTGAGCAGCATTGATCACACCAAATTCAGAGGGAATCAATACCACCCGCATGTGGCCAGTCGCAGAACGATAGACCAGCTTAAAGCAGGATGAGCCGAAGTCGGCAGCGATTAATGCTCTTAGAGGTTGCATCTGTTTCTCCATTTAAAGTTTGGTTTTTGAATACCTTTGATCGAAATTTCCCAGTGTGAGAAGGCGAAAGCTGACCAAAAGTAGGAAAGTATAGGCACTTTTCTACTCACACACTTGCCCTAGAGCAAAAACTGACTAAGCGCAGGAAATAATAGGCACTTTTTTCTTTTGGTGAGGCAAAACTGACTAAGAGCAGGAAATAATAGGCACTTTTTTGCTCACACATCTGCCTTAGGGCAAGAACTAACCCAGAAGCAGGTAAAAGTAAGAACTTTCCTAGCTGACTTGTAGCACCCCTCAATGTGGATGCTCTTATAAAAGCAGCCCCGTGTGAATGCCGTATGAATCTGGTGAGAATTCCGTGTGAACGCCTTGATTTGTTTCTGCCATTCACACGGAGAAAGCACCCTACTCCTCCGCCGCCATTCACACAGCCGCCCGCTCAAAATCTGTTGCTTTTGGCGCTTAACAAGCCATGTAAGGTAGGCCCACACCCGACGACAAGTACACCCAAAAATACTGCTATTCACACCAAATTCTCACCATATTCATACCCTGTTCACACGCACTCGCTAAAGTGAACCTCATCAACCTTAATCGTAGGGCAGCTATAACAAACCTCCCTCTCGGTTCCAGCGTGGACAAAACCTGCTGTTTACAAGCTGCTGAAGCTGGCCTACCAAGAATCGGCTAGTGCTCCGCCTATAGGGCTTGTGCTTAGGGGGTGGTGAAAGCCAGGTGAGCGACGGCGAGCACTATCGTTTTCTTCTGTCTTTGTTGGTACAATAGTACTTATGCTGACTTTGACGTATGAGTATAAACTTAAGCCGACTCAGCAGCAGTCTGAAGAGATGCAACACATCTTGGATGTTTGCCGCTCAGTCTGGAACTATGCTTTGCGCGAGCGTAAAGACTGGAGCGCTTCTCGTAAATGCCTTATCAACGCTTGCTCACTGCGCAGTGAGTACATCATGGCAGCAGATATGCCCTATCCTAATTTTGCCAGACAGTGCAAAGCGCTAACGCAGGCGAAGAAGGGGAGCCCGTGGCTTCAGTCGGTCAACGCTCAAGTGCTTCAGCAAGTGTTGAAGACGCTAGAGCGAGCCCATGCCGACATGAAGAAAAAGGGCATGGGTTATCCACGGTTCAAAAAGTCAGGTCGGATGCGCTCATTTGTGTTTCCGCAACTAGGCAAGCACCCGTTAGCTGAAGGCGTAGTCACGTTGCCCAGCCTTGGTGCAGTCAAGATCCGTCAGTCTCGGCCATACCCTGAAGGCTTTGATGTGAAGCAGGCAGGGTTGTAAAACGGGCATCGGGCTTCTATCTGATGCTGACGTTCCAGTGTGATGTGTCTGTACCGGCTGTCCCTCTAGTCGGTGATTTTGTTGGGGTTGACGTAGGACTAGAGTACTTCCTATCCACCTCAGCAGGCGTCCAGGTTGAGCGACCTAATTTCTTCGTGAGGATGCAGCGTAAGCTGAAATCGCTACAGCGCAGACTCAAGAGAATGCAGTTAGGCTCATCCAATTGGAAAAAGCAGCAGCGCCAGATAGCCCGATTGCATGAGCGGATCACCAATACTCGCAAAGACTTTCACTATCAGCAGGCGCATAGACTTTGTAATGCCGGTCACGGGCAGTTCCTGAATGGGATCTTGCCGTGGGTTTGTTTTAAGCGTGGCAAAGGCTTTATAAAAGAACCTGCTGCCGGGACTAGTCAGGAATGCCCTGGCTGTGGCCAAATAGCTAAGAAGTTGCTATTTGGCCGCTGGCATCGCTGCGAGTGTGGGTGCGCCATGCCTCGGGATGTGGCTAGTGCCATTGTGATTAAGAACAGGGCTGTCGGGCGGACAGTGCTTGAAAAGGCTTGTGGAGACGGTCTGACGGGGGCGGTGGCTTTGGCCTCTGTCTAGTTAAGAGTGTGTGAAACAAGAATCTCCGACTGTACTCGTAGAGTCAGGGGGAGAGCGTCAAATCGAGGCAGAGAATACGGTCTGCGCTAGCTACCTTAACCAAGCACCTCCACAACCCTAAGGCTATGTCACCGTCCAAGCGTCCGGTAAAACCCAGTACTGTCAAGGTCTATGTCACAGAAGTAGAAAAGCAAGCCCTGCTAGATAAAGCCGGTGAACTCAGCCTCAGTAACTATCTTCGCCGCGCTGGTTTAGGAAAGCGATCGCTCCCCCCACCGGCCCCTGAAATCAATCGTCTGACCTATCTATTGCTGGCAGACATTAGCGAGTCGCTTCAGCAGATAGCGATCGCACTCAGTCAATCACCCCAGCCCGCGCTAGACGTGACCTGCCTCGAAACCCTTCAGGAGGAGATCTCTCAAGTTCGCTG
>JBGTIK010000161.1:0-9728 GCA_041745715.1 Phormidesmis sp. | reverse complement strand
AATTATAGCGGGTGCCGACGGCCCAAACCGGCTGACGGCCAATTGATTGATCTGTGTTGATCACATTGCCACCGGGGCCAATCGGTAGATTTAGCGTGCTGTAAAACAGCCACTGCTGAGTGGGTTGCCAGCTGATGCCGGTGCCCAGGGTAAAAAGCGTTCCGTATAGTTCGCGGTTATTCAGGCTTTGAGGGAAAAAGGAAACGCCCGGTGTGAGGTGAAATTGGAGTGCGGGTGTAGCACTGTAGGTGAGGGGTGCATGAATAGAGCCAATGAGGCGAGTGCTTTTGCCGTCACCGCTGTCGAATAAAGCCGATGAGAGCAATAGCGATTCTAGAGAGCCTTGAAGACTTAATCCTAATTGAGGCGTATTGAGTAAACGATATTTGATGCTAGGTGCTAATGACAGCAGAGTGGTATTGGGAGATTGCCCATTGATGGGCCGAGTCGGCGGATCGTCGTACACCTGCCCTAATAGTGAGAGCTGAATATCGTCACTTAAGCCCCAGTCAATACCACCGTAGTAAAGCTGACTGCCGGTTCCAATCGAATCATCAGAGAGGGTTTGATGTGCGCCGAATAAGAAAAGTAGCGCCCCAGCGGGGAGCTGATTGGCAGTTTCAAGGTTAAAAAGACGAGTCGGCTCAATCTCCAGAGGCGATCGCACCGCTGCCTCCAGGTCTGCTGCTTGAGCATGGGAATTTGCACCAGCGATGGTTGCTTCCAAAGCGCAATTACGCTAACTGCCCACAGAGGGCTCTACTAATCTTTCAGAAGCAGTTTGTACCGGGGCCGATCCAGCAATTGCCACACATCGTGCAGGCTGCAAAGGTTTTAGATCCGAAGCGGTAGATACCATCAGATCTGCAATAGACACCTCTGCAACAGACATATCCGCAACAGATAGACCTGAAACAGACAGACCTGAAACAGATACTTTGGTGGCGCTGCTTTCCAACGGTATTTGAGTTTGAGCCAGACTTGCATAAGCCTGTACGACGCTAGCTGATAGCGTCAGCAACGCAACGAACAAAATACGCATAGGAAAATTTAGTGATAAAAGTTTCTAAAGCGCCAAGGAAATCGCAAGAGAAAGCGCCAGAAAAGTCCACATCAAGACGCTTTCTGCTATAGAAGCACATGCTATCAGAAGGTACCCAAACGGGCTTTGATTTCCATCTAAAAAAATTGCTTAGCGGCTGATCCGTTTTATCGATTAGTAGCGCCTGCCCTCGCGGTAAACATACATGTTAATGGCTGCGATCGCAAAGCAAATCATAAAAATCATCAGCCGAATTCCATAGATCGGCTCATTGATCAATCGCCCATTCTCAAACAGCGGCGTCAAGGAAGGCTCTAGCTTAGCTAAGGCATACCCACTGACAAACGCAGTAATAGTAGACGCCGCCTGACTAAATTTTTTAATTTCTTGACTGGTGCTCGGTGACACCAAAAAGCCCACCAGCCAGCCAGTTGCCCAGCCCGCTGTGCCAATCAGCACCGTTTGCGCAAAGCCCTCGTCTTTCAGCTCCTGATGGACAGTGCGCGCAATCCATAGCACCAGCCCAAAGACCATAAACCCAATCAGCAGGCTGGCAAAAGAGCGCATTTGATTCATAGAAATCTATCCTGTTGATCCAAATCAAAGCCTAATTCAACCGAGCCAGCTTAATCCTAGGATCGACAAACGACAGTGCTAAATCCGCCAGCAGATTGCCTACAATCAGCATCACTGCGCCCAGCACCAGACTCGCCATCACCAAATACAAATCCTGCTTTTGCACAGCCTCTAGGGTCAGCGTCCCTAGCCCCGGCCAGCTAAAATAGTTCTCCACAATAAATGAGCCGCTAAGCAAACCCGAAAACTCAAAACCTAAAATCGTAATTAAAGGATTAATCGCATTGCGCAGCGCATGGACATAAATCACCCGGTTTTCGGGCAAGCCTTTGGCCCGCGCCGTTTGAATATAGTCCTGTCTGAGCACATCAAGCAACTGTCCGCGCATCAGCCGCTGCAAGCCCGCAAAGCTGGTAATACTCAACGCTAGCGTCGGCAAAATTAGGTGCCAAGCTACGTCTAAAAATTTTCCAATCCAGTTGAGATCATCATGGTAAAGACTGGTGCGGCCACCTACCGGAAATAAAGGCGCTGTTAGCTGAGCAAAAAACAGCAGCAAAAGGCCCGTGATCAGCGTCGGAAAGCCCTGGCCAATGTAGCTAAACAGCCGCAAAAACCGATCCGGCCAGCGATTTTGATTGACGGCGCTGATAATGCCGAGCGGAATGGCTATAGCCCAAGTCACAAAAATAGAGGTCACTGACAGCAGCAGCGTATTTGGCACTCGCTCCCACAGTAGTTCTAGAGCCGGACGCTGATAGGCAAAGCTAATACCAAAATTAAAGTGACGAATCACCTGCCACAGCCAGAGCCAAAACTGCGTCCAAATCGGTTGGTCCAGGCCGTACTGCGCCTCTAAGCTTTTCAGCGTATCAGCTGACATTTCGGGGTTCTGCCGAAAGGGCGTCAAAAAGTCTCCCGGCGCAAGCTGCACAATAAAAAAGCTAAACGCACTCGCAAGTAACAGCGTCAATAGAGCCTGGGCAATCCGCTTAATAATGTAGCGAGTCGTTTCGCCCATGACAACGTCTCGCAAGAAAAAGCCTATTTTGCTAAAGGGAGACAGCGACCGGGTGGATGACGACATAGGCTTTTTCTTGCGCTAGAACTCAGTCTTAATTTAGTACTCAATCAGGCTAATCACAGGGGCATCTGTGGGTAAGTTATCACGCCCTGCCAGATCTTTCAGCTCAATTACAAAGCTAAAGCCTGCGACGACTGCGCCTGCGTTGGTAATCAGCTGTGTGGCCGCCGCCGCCGTGCCGCCCGTGGCCAGTAAGTCATCGACAATTAGCACCCTGCTACCGGGTTCAAAGGCGTCTTGATGCACCTCTAGTCGATCTGTACCGTATTCTAGGCTGTATTCTACGCCATACACGGCCCGAGGTAACTTACCGGCTTTGCGTACGGGTACGAATCCTTTGCCTAGCTGATGAGCAACCGGCATGGCAAAAATAAATCCGCGTGACTCAATCCCGGCAATATAGTCCGGCGCTAAATCAGCAGCTTGGGCACTCATCGTTTCGACGGTGTATTTCAAACCCGCCGGATCTTGCAGCAAAGTTGTAATGTCTCGAAAAACAATGCCCGGTTGCGGAAAGTCGGGAATATCTTTAATCAGGGCTTTGAGATCCATAGTGAGAGATACCTGCGGTAGAAATGAATTGGCTGGAAAGCATTTGAACGGGATCAGAGGTATCTTATCAGGGCTTTGGCTAAGCGCTGAATGAGAGCGTTTTTTAGGCGGCTTTGGGATTTCGATGGTTAGGGTTTGGATATTTTAGAAGTGGTGTCTTCAAACCAGCCCTGACGCCAGAAGTAGTAGGAAAGGGCTAGCGCGATCGCCATCATCCCCGCCCAACACAGCGGATAGCCCCAATAGGCATTGAGTTCTGGCATATTCCAAGGCGAGGTTTGGGTATTAAAGTTCATGCCATACACCCCCACAATAAAGGTCAGCGGAATAAAAATAGACGAGATCACCGTCAGCGTTTTCATCACCTCGTTCATGCGGTTACTAACCGAGGATAAGTACACATCCATCAGGTTCGCTGTGAGTTCGCGGTAGGTTTCGACAATATCGAGCACCTGCACCACATGGTCATAGCAATCTTGCAGATATACCCGCGACTCTGCGGTGATTAAATCGCTGCTGCCGTCGCGAATCAGCTGATTGAGGGCATTACGCTGAGGCCAAATCGAGCGACGCAATGACATCAGCTTGCGGCGGACACGATAGATTTTTTGCACGGTTTGCCGAGTCGGATTGAAAATAACTTCATCTTCCAGGGATTCGATGTATTCGCCATAGGTTTCTATTACCGGAAAGTAGGCGTCGATCACCGCATCTAATAGCGCGTAGGCCAAGTAGTCTGCGCCTTGGCTACGAATACGACCGACGTTTTGACGAATGCGATCGCGCACCGGATCAAGGCAGTCTTGGTTGAGTTCTTCTTGAACGGTGAGCAGGTAGTTTTTGCCCAGTACAAAGCTGAGCTGTTCGCTGGTGAAGTTAGGATTCTGCGGATGGCTGTTGGGGGCCATCATCACCATTCGAGTAATGATCAGCACCTGATCGGCGTAGTATTCAACCTTGGGTCGCTGCGGTACGTTCACCACGTCTTCTAACACCAAAGGATGAAGGTTAAAAACGCTGCCGAGCCGGTTGAGCACATCTTCGTTGCCTAATCCTTGTAAGTCAATCCAGGAAATAGAGTGGCTATCGAGATGGATGGCCGCTTCTTCGGGCGATCCTAGCTTCTGCCGAGTGGCCGTGTTTGCACTGTAGTCAATCAGTGTCAGCTCAGTCGGCGAGGCATCTTCATTGATTACTAAGGTGCCGGGAGCGACGCCAACTTCGTCGTAGTGATAGTCCCAGTGGCGGCGATCACCGGTATCAGGGCCATTCTGATTTGTTGACGGGCGAGTGGGAGCAGGATTCAAACGCTGAGAGCTAACTTTTTTTTTGGCTTTTGTCATTGGGTTTGTGGGGATGAAAGAGCGGCTTGCTTTTGGGTTTAGGCTATTATGTTGCGGTCTGGTCTATTTTGATCTTGACTTCTGCTTTGGTGATATTGCTTTAAGTGACTCCTCATTCTTCTTTTAAGCCTTCTCAGCCAACATCCCGAAGCACTTCGGTTCGTCGTCACGAGCCGAAGCAACCTTGTCGGGTAACGGTGAGCGCGCCTGGGTGGCATGGGGCTAAGGCAGCAGCAATCGCGGCTGGGTGCAGCAGTGTTTCTGATTTGATAGAAAAAATTGGCAGCGGTGAGTTAGCGGTGATTGAGCGTGATGCGATCGCGCTTGATCCGCTACGCCATGCAGCCGCTCAGCCATCAGTTCCTTTTTTTCAGCCCACGCCAACACCTCAGCATATCCACATCCACACCGCTGCTCCAGTAGACGAAGATATAGAAGATCCTCCGCTAGTCCCGTCAACGACTTCTCTGCCAAAGCTAATAATTACCGGCCTGTGCGCAGCCGTGATTATTGGCGCACTGCTTTATATCGCAGATCGCCTGATTTCGACTAATTTGATCGTTGGTCGTGAAAGCACAGAAGATATTGTCACGCCCAAGACCGGCGATATCGTCGCGGGCTACGAAGTCAGCGATGAATACGGCATTCGTCCATTTCACCCGGTAACAGGCGAACCGAATGCTGCTCACAATGGCGTGGACTTGGCGATGGATATTGGCACACCTATTTATGCGGTGGGTCAGTTGGGCGATTCGGTGACAGTTAATTGCTGGTGGGATGAGGGTGGTGGCGGCTGGGTAGTGGATCAAACCGCGAAGTCATACCCCGGCTATACGTTTCAATCCTTACATACCTCTGAGAAAGGCTGTCAGCAGGGCACGGCTAAAGCCGGAGAAAGAATCGCCTACTCAGGCAATAGCGGCCTTGGCACAGGCGCTCACTACGACTTCCGGGTCAAGATAGATGGCGAATACGTTCCGCCCGCGACTAAATATTTAGAGTCGGCAGTCACGGGCGAGCCCCCTCAGCAATAGCCAGCATTAGTGCTTTGAATGGTCGTGTTTTGGCGGCGTTTCTAATGAATTCTCTGCTGGAATCTCCATCATCTGCTCGCTCGTGTGTTCAGCGCTGTGATTCATTAAGCTCATGCTCGAAGGGCCGGCCGTCAAAATCCCCATAGAAACGAGGCCACCAGCTAGCACTCCCATAGAGATTAGCCCTGTCGAAAAAACGCCCATCGAGATCACGCCAATGGAAACGATGCCATGAGAAACAATGCCGATAGAGACAATGCCGTGAGCCGTGACGCCCACTGCCACGATGCCATTAGCACCAATACCCACAGAGAGAATCTTTCTTTTAGGCGGGTAAGTGACCATAGAAGCTAGAGCATCGCTATAAAACAAGTGTCTATTTTTTGGTAGTGCTATTTCGTAAAGGATGAAGAATAATCGGCATTTTTAGGAGTCCTATTAGGTAATGGCTCCCACAATCAGGCTTTTTTCTCTGTCCTTTACATAAATGCACTACCTATTTTTTTAAGACTGTCAAATAATAAACGACCCGCTTGTGCCAATCAAAAGACAGCCTGTCAAATGTAGCTAGACGCGACAGGCTGTCTTTTGACTTCTCAAAATTCAGTAGAGATACTTAGGCAATTCTTAGCGCTTGGGAAAAGTCTACAAATCATGAGTACCTCTGAATATTTGGCTAGCGCTGATCGAACTTCAGCCACTGAACCGCTGCCTAAAGCCCTGAATAATCGCTTTTATCGCACGGTGTGGCGCTGGCACTTTTATGCAGGGCTATTTGTGATTCCTTTTATGCTCGTTTTAGGCATAACTGGCACAATGCATATGGATCAGTACAGCGGTGAGCTACTGGCCAGTGTGGGCTGGAAAGACTATGGCCTGGTGCCAAGAGCCGTCGAAATGGCGTCTCTATTCAGATGGGCAAATATTTTGGTCTGGCGAATCAGCTGCTTATGTTATTTGGTGCTCTGGTGACCATTTTGCTCTGCGCGAGTGGGACTGTGCTGTGGTGGCAGCGTCGCCCGCAAGGCTTAGCCATCGGGGCATCGCCCCCGCCGCCTTATGTGCAGCATTGGCGAATACCGTTAGTGATTGTAGCTGTTTTGGGGTTTGCGCTGCCGCTGATGGGGCTTTCTCTGGTGGCTGTGCTGCTTTGGACTATGTTGTTCTATCTCGTATAGCCGCAGTCAGGCAGTTTTTTAGCTGATTTAGGATCGCGAGTGCTAGTGGCTAAATCTGGGCGTGGGAATAGGAATAAGGCGCTTTTCAGACGTTGGGTTTAAAAGATGGCGAAAGCCCAGATCAAAAACAAGATAATGCCCGCAGTGGGTTGCTGTCTGCGCTGGACGGGTGGCAGTCGGGGGACTGGATCGGCTAGACGCGGCGGGCATAAGCGAAGAAGTCTGAAATGTTATCGATAGGCAGGTGCCCCTGAGATTAGCCATAGCCAGATCGGCATCTGCTATTTGAGCTTCAAATAAATCAGCATCGCAAAGATTCGTTTCTCTTAAGCTCGCACCAATCAGCTGCGCCTGTCGGAGATTAGCGCAGAACAAATTTGCTTTGCTCATATATGCACCGCACAGGTTAGCCCCCCTGAGGTTAGACCTACTAAGATCTGCGCCAATCAAACAAGTGCGACTAAGATCTGCGCCGCTGAGGTTAGTGTCGCTAAGATTTGCCTCAAACAAATAGTTCCGGCTTAAGTTTGCCCCGCTTAAATTTGGCCGCAGATCGGGATGATCTAGCCGCCAGCCATTCCAACTCTCGACGCTATCTTCAATTAGCTGCACATAGTTCATCGCTAGTTCACCCTTATGCCAACTCCAAACACCTGGTTGAGCCGTTTCATCTCCGTTTTTCGTAGAGCCTCCGGCTGTCGTGACAAATATCGTAATAAATACGGATAGTACTTGTCTCTATTGTGTAGCTTCAGGTACGTGGCATTACTCAAAGTATGCTCTATGAATATGAGCGTTTCATGAAGATAGGTTGAAGTCTTATTGTTTTTAGCCGCCATCGCATACGGCAGCAATGAATAGGAGGTATTGAAAATTGTAAAATCTCCGTTGGCTTACCGGTTTTGGCTTAAATTACGCTCATCTCATAGGTTTCTGCAAAAGCTTGGTCTTCACAAAATCTTTCTAAAGTAGGAGAAATCTGTGCAGATTGGCTGTAGGGCGATCGCTGAGCCATTTACAGCCTTTATGATTTGATGTATCGAATCAGTAGTTTCACCAGAAAAGCGACCTTTTCGCTGCTTCAACGCTCATCTTTAAAGCTAGCAGTGCTGCTCCCAGTAGCTAGGCTTTAGTAGGGGTTCAAAAGGCTTTTATTCTATGGTTTCTCCCTTCTATGCTTTCTCCTATTGTCATTGTCGGTGCAGGGCCAGCGGGCTTAGTAGCCGCTCATGAACTCGCTAAAAACAACCACAAGTCGTTGCTCTTAGAGCCTTCTGATAAAGTTGGCGGCCTCTTTCATACCGAAGCTTATCAAGGCTATTGCTTTCAGTTTGGGCGCTATCTTGCGGCTGAGCCCTGCCGCATTTATTACCGCGATCGCCTGTTCAACTACCCGCTGTCACTCACCAACGTGCTCAAGCATCTTGGCCCTATTGACACAGCTTTTGCCACCTTTAGTGGCCTTAAAGCTCGCACAACTGCCCTTTTACAACCCGCTTTAGATTCCTCTCTAGACCTTGATCCCAAAACGTTAGAAAGCTGGTTAATAGAACGCTTTGGCGGACATTCGTATCGGATTTTTTTTGAGCCCCACATCCAAAAAATCTGGGGAATTTCGGGCAGCGAGATGCAATCCAAGATGTTGCCTTTTGCATCTAACAGCTTGGAAGAAAAATCAAGTTGGCAACAGTACTCAGCGATAGCAGAATCAATCGCAACTGCCGTTCAAAAAAATACCCATGTGCTGCGCATCAAGCATTCCAACTATCAGATATCACGAATTGTTGTGCAGAAAGGGAAGGAAATTACCGCGATCGCTAGCAGCCATTTCATCTCCACACTTCCTTGGTGTGACCTCATCCAGCGGCTTGATCCACCGCCCCCACCGGCCATTCTGCAAGCGGCTAATAGCCTCAGCCATCGCAGCCTGATCACGGTGCCGATAATAGTCAATATAAAGTCTCTATCTTTAGACTGCGAGCTTTACATTCAGAGCCCTGAATACAAAGTCAGCCGCATTCAAAACTACAAGAATGATCCTCAATCCATTAATCAAGGCATTAATCCCAACAAAACCTGCTTGGGAATGACCTATCTTTGCACTCAAGGTGATTCGCTCTGGGCCACAGCCGATGCCGATTTAATTCACTTAGCGAAGCAAGAACTGATGAGCCTTGGCTTTGTGACCGATGACGCTTTAATAGAACAAGGCACCGTTATCCGACAGGCCAATGCATACCCCCTTCAGCACATCAGCGGCGTTAGAGCGCGGGCTCTCGTGCAAGATTATCTGGAGCGGTTTAAAAATTTGCAAACGGCTGGTCGAGCAGGGCTGCACACTGACTATGGGCTAACTCATGCCATGCTAACAGGCTCACTAGCTGCAAAAAATATTTTAGGTGAACAGCACAATCTCTGGGCGCTCAGACCTTCGACAGTCGTGGATGAGTCCTTAGGGAAAATTTTAGAACAACTTTTAGGGCAAGCAGTGGACAGCGATCACAACCTAAATAGCCCAACCGCACCAGAATAGCCCAACCGCACCAGCCGGTCAAAAAAACCACTACGCCCCTATATTTTTAAACCTAGCTTTAGCCGCCGTCATTCCGGCAATCCCTGCGCCTAAGATAGCCACCGTTGTACCATTTAGCTGACTGAGCTTGCAGCGTTGGCTGTTGCACGGCTTAAGCCGGCGCTAGCAAAATCATAACTATGTGATCAAGCTCACATTTATAAGGTTTTTGCCGCCATGCAAAGATCATGGCGGCGCAGCCGTTCTTGAAACCCACATTCCGCCCTTTGAAGTGTCACACTCAGGTATTAATGATAGAGCCCTGTTTTGGAAAGACTTTCATGGCTTAGCAGTTCAAATGAACTAAGTCATAAAAATTCTCAATTAAGGTTAACTATTGAGAACCA
>JBGTIK010000160.1:0-2599 GCA_041745715.1 Phormidesmis sp. | reverse complement strand
AACGGTCGCTTCTTTCCCGAAGCTCTTATCTTCTTCAGGTTTCTCTGAGGAGATCGCCGGATCTTCTGTGACAGCAGCACTTCCTGTAAACATGGGCATGACAGTTCGGATGCCGCTGAGCTGTTCGCGAATTGAAGCGAGTTGGGCTGCAATCTGGCTTTCTTGCGAGACTAGTTCAGCCTCAATCGCCTGGAGCTGAGGTAAAACAGTAGTTAACATAAGGATAGTTTGGAAAAGCTTGTACGATAAACAATATTACCCTCTTATTCTTGCAAAATACAACAAAAGACAATAGTTATTCCTTCATTGGAGGGTGATGTCCATCTTGAGGAAGAAATCCAGAACTAAGAGCCGCGATAGTTTAGCCGTTCCTACCAGGGCTTTGTATCCCAAACTCTTTGCAACACAACCGTTTTGACACCATGTTTATTCGTAGCATTTGCAATCGGGTGAAGGCATTCGACAATATTTAGAGTCCATGTGAACGGTGAGACAAAACACCTCATTGAGTGCGTTGTCCAATCCACTCATCCAGCTCACTCAAACCGTCAAAATCCAATAGAGCTTCGCTCAGGGCCTCTAAATTTTCAATAGACAGAGCCGTAACCGCAGCTTGAACATCACCGGCAAGCGAACCAAACCGTTTCGTCAACATTCTGAGAATAAGACTAGCGGCTGCTTCCTGACGGCCTTCCTGACGGCCTTGCTCAAGACCCTGCTCAAGACCCTTCTGCTCAGCTTCTGCCTTGATTTCTCGGTATACCCGAGTTTCTTCAAACGTGATATCCAGCATTGCTTCTACCTCTCTTGTCGTCAGTTCCTTAAATTTATATGAAATGATGGTGGTGATCATCTCTATGATGGCACGAGTTTCGTCTGCTGAAGCCACCTGCTCGGTTCGCTCTATCAAGCAGCGGACTTCTTCAGGTGCTTCGGCCTCATTCACCGTAGTGAGTACCATCAGCGCAACCCACAATGGCAGCTCTCTGATATTGCCAAGCTCGTTGAGAAATACCCGATGAACTTGGCCGCCATTGAGCAGACTGCGGTGGGGATAGAGTTTGCCTTGCTCGATGCTGCGAGCAGGATAGATAACCACCGCTTGCCAGTCACTGAATTTTTTGCAGTTGCGATAGAAATAGAGGGCGGTTTCAGCAAAGATGCGCTCACGTAGTGTCTCCCTCTCCTTCTAAGAATCACAGCGCTAGGGAGTCAGCTCAATGTAGAAGACGGTGGCATAAGAATAGAATATTAAGGTCACCCAGATCATTGAGCGGGCTGGCTAAACTCTCAAAAATTGATCAAATTTCTGAAACCTCATCACGCTTGCGGTGGCTGATCAGTCGGCTGAGTGATTAGGGAAGATGAGTTCAGCGGCTTAGCAACAGCCAAGTCTGCGATTTGCCTAGCCATATTGATAAAATCAGAGGGAATCATCACCATGGTTGTGGTGTTGTTCTCTGCACCAATTTCTGTCAACATCTGCATCCGGCGCAGCTCTAAGGCTACTGGATTAGTGGCAATCAGCTGGGCAGCTTCGGTAAGCTTTTGAGAAGATTCTTGCTCAGCGGCGGCTTTAATAATTCGCGCTCGTTTTTCTCGCAAAGCTTCGGCTTCTTTGGCCATCGCCCGCTGCATGGAAGGCGGAATTTCCACATCTTTCATTTCCACTCGCTCGATCTCAATGCCCCAAGGCTCGGTCACTTCATCCACAATTTCTTGAACTTTGAAATTGATTCTGTCGCGGCTTTGCAGCACGTCATCCAAATTGTTTTGGCCCACCACGTTTCGCAGTGAGGTCAAAGCAATCTGGTAAACGGCCTGCTGATAGTTTTCTACCCGGTTGATCGCCTTGGTCGGATCGATAATGCGGTAATACAGCACTGCGTTTACCTTAATGGTGACGCTGTCGGCGGTAATGGTTTCTTGGGGTTCAATATTGATTGTTTTAGTCCGGTTGTCGATTTGGACTTTTTGATCAACTAGAGGCATAATCCAATACATTCCAGGCCCTCTGACCCCGTGGCTGCGCCCTAGCCGAAAAATAACGCCGCGCTCGTACTCTCGATCAATTTTCAGTCCAGTCGCAACAAAGATAGCCAAGGCTGCAAAGGGCGCAAGTAAAAATTCCATAAACTATTCTCGTATTTTCGTCGAAAGAGCTATGATCCTAACGAAAACTTCCGGAATAGAGGAAAGATTTTAGCAATTCTCTATCTTTCAGTGTTCACCAGCACCTTCGGATGAAGTCTTCGATACGCCATAAAATAACGACGTTCTTGAAGATCTGCTAGCTTTGTTTCCATAGGCAATTTGTTGCAGGATTTGATCGGACAACCTGCCCCATAGCAGTCCTGAGGGGATGGTTCAGGAGCAGGTTACACTTTCGCTGCACTCAGGTAGGCTAAATGGCTAGCCCTTCCAGAGCGCGATCGCTTCCATGAGTCCAGCCCTTTCCGTCGCCGCCAGCCTATCCCCAGGCACTCGCCAAGACATCGGCATTCAGGTGCTCGCACGCACAGAGCCTGTTAGCCACATAGCTGCAATACATCAGGTCAGTCGAAAATTCGTCTACCAGCAAGGCAATCAAGCACAGCAA
>JBGTIK010000159.1:0-10609 GCA_041745715.1 Phormidesmis sp. | reverse complement strand
CATGGTTCTCAATAGTTAACCTTAATTGAGAATTTTTATGACTTAGTTCATTTGAACTGCTAAGCCATGAAAGTCTTTCCAAAACAGGGCTCTATCATTAATACCTGAGTGTGACACTTCAAAGGGCGGAATGTGGGGTAGATTTGTCCATATAGGCTGAGGCTATGGATGGTCAAACCGTAAGCCGCTAGGACGCCGAAAATATCACTCAGTAAAAAAGACTGATTGCGATAGGCAAAATGAATGGCCGTGCGATCACCCTCCGCTGATAGCTCAATTACAGCCTTTTGCGTTCTAAAAAGCTGATACGCCAAACGCAAATTTTGCAGTTGAATATCGCTACCGACAAACTGCTCATAAAATTGAGGAAAAGCTCGGTTAAAGCGCTTGAGCAATTCCAGAGTAGATGGTTCTAAAGCAGTTGCCATAAAAGGGCTGACCTCCTAGCTCAGAATCGAGTGCAAATCTGAGAGTTGCCATAGGTTGCCCGGTTTTGGCATCATCTTTCGGCCTGATCACGGCCAATTCAACCAATCGAGCAGATGAATTTGACAGATCAGCGCTGATCGCTACCCGCTGAAGTGAACAGCCAAGCGATATACTTTTGATGGGTTTTGTTCAAGCTCATTAACTACTTAACTACCACTACTAATTGCCTGCATGGGTTTCTGGAAAAGCTTGTTTACCACCACTGAAGCCACTTCGGCTTCTCCGCAAACAGCCACTGCCGGTTACCTGGGCGAAACCAACGCGATACAGGGCGATCGCCGCATTTTTTTTAGCACCGATCGCACCATTGATCTCTATGAGCTAGAAGAGCTTTGCGACGCGGTAGGCTGGTCGCGGCGGCCCATTCGCAAAGTACGTAAAGCCATTCAAAACAGCTTTTTAGTGATTACCATGTGGGAGCAAAAGGGCAATCGCAAGCGCTTAATTGGCTTTTCTAGAGCGACATCTGATCACGCTTTTAATGCGACTATTTGGGATGTGGTGGTTCATCCTGACTCTCAGGGCAAAGGATTAGGCAAGGCGCTGATGAAGCAGCTGATCAAAAAGCTGCGTAGTGAAGACATCAGTAACGTCACGCTCTTTGCCGATCCAGATGTGGTGAACTTTTACAAGCAGCTAGGCTTCATGCCCGATCCGGAAGGTATTAAAGGCATGTTTTGGTACCCGGACTAATGTTTGCGGGCCAGATCGCTTTTGAGCCCTTCCGGCATGAGCAAGGCTTGCGTTGTCAGCTCTTTTGTCCGTCAGCGGCGTCTCTTCACTTGCGGCCGCTTGATCGCAACGATACCGAAGCGCTGTTTGCTGTCATTACGGCGAATCGCGATTACTTAAAGCAATGGTTGCCTTGGCTAGATACGCATCGAACCCTAGCCGACAGTCAAAACTTTATTCAGTTCAGCCGCGATCGCGCTGAGGCCAACAACGGCTTTATTTCGGCTATTTGCGATCGCCACCACATCATTGGGATCGTTGGCCTCAACTACATCCATTGGGAAAACCGACTTAGCGGCCTAGGCTACTGGCTAGCCGCCTCTCACCAAGGCAAAGGCACCATGACCATCGCCTGCAAGGCCCTGATCGACTACAGCTTCAGAACCCTCAATCTCAACCGCATCGAAATCCGCTGCGCCGCCCAAAACTATCGCAGCGAAGCCGTCGCCCAAAGACTAGGCTTTACCTACGAAGGCACTTTCCGGGAGGCCGAATGGCTCTATGATCACTTCATCGATCACAAAATCTACGCCACCCTCCGCCGCGACTGGCTTCCCTAATTTCTCCTCTCTCCCCTTTGCTCCCTTTCCTAATTCCCCAACCCCCTCGCCTGCTGAATCCAACTCGCCACCTGCCCTACTCCTGGAGCCAAATCCGCCCGCTGAAATAGCTGCACCTGCAAGCGCAATAGCTGAGGATGTAAATGCTGCACATTCATCGCCGCTAGCTGTTGCGGCGTACTGACGCCGGCATGAAGCAACAGCCCGCAGTACTGACAGCCCACTCCCGGAATTCGGGCTAAGTTTGCCAGCGCTGTCCACTTTGTAATGTGTCTAACGGGGGTATTAAGCTGAGCTGAAAGCTGCTGCCGCTGAGGCATAGTATTGCCCTGGCGCAGTAAATCAAAGGTCGTGGTGATTCCACAGGCGCTGAGCTGTTTGATCTCAGGGGCGCTGAGGCCCGGTAGTTGAGCGATCGGATAATTCGCAGATTTCACAGTATTTGAGTTCACACCGCTCACAGCTTTAATTCTAAGTTCATCAGTTCATCACCCATGCTACACCCATGTTATTATGGGGGCCGGGATGTAGCGCAGCTTGGTAGCGCGCCTGCTTTGGGAGCAGGATGCCGCAGGTTCGAATCCTGTCATCCCGATCTGGAGCCCTGAGGGGTCTTTTTTTCTTATTTTTGTCGGCTTTTTTTTTGGCCGTGTCTTTTCGAGCCAGCTTATATTAAGCGCTGTCGGCATCTGGCAGTGATCTGGCAATGAATAGATGAAGCGGCGATTCAGATGCGGCGGAACAGCGTAACTTTCATTTATCATGTCAATTTATTAATTGTCCACAAGTGCTTGAGTATTGTTAAGCATCTCACCCATGATGTCTAGCGGAGTATCAAAAAACAGGAGGCTCTATGAGATCTTTTATCCGTCAAATACTGACCCAGCCGTTGACCCAAGCCCTGGCAGTAGGAGCCCTTACCACTGGCCTAGCGGGCGGTGTAGTAGCGATGCCAGCTTTTGCTTTAACGACTGAGCAAGTAGCTGACAAGCTCACCAACGTGCCTGTTTTTGTAATCGGCAATGACGATGGCCTGGTGCTGATTTCTAATGGCCAAGCCGAGGGTCAGCTATCTCAGCCGAGCCTTTACGTGTTCATGACTGAGCAAGATGCAGAAACTTTTTTAGCCAGAGCGAACGAAGCTAATCCGCAGTTTGCCCCTGAGGCTCAGGTGGGTTTGACGAACCTAGAAACCTTATATGAAGAGGCCCAAACTCAGAGCGATCGCCCTTTACAGCTTGTGTATGTGCCAGAAGAAGCCGAAGCCACTCAAGCGGCGGCGCTCAACGTTGGCTATCAGGGCGGGGTGCCGCTGTTCTTTGCCCGCTTTGAAGATGGCTCCCTCGCGCCAGTACAGCAAGACAATGGCGAGACTATTTTCCCGCTATTTTTCTCTAAAGCCGACTTGGAAGCGCTGCTGAGTGACTTAGCCACGCGCAATCCCGAAGCGCGCGCTGCTGTCAGCGTCGGCGTTCTGCCTTTGGAAGCGATGCTGATTGAAATGAAAAATAGCGATGACGCGATGCTCAATCAAATTCGACTGTTGCCCGATTCAGAGACTATTAATGCCATTCAGCAGAGTGCCCCTCAGCCAACACCCTAGCATCCAACCCGTTTCAGCTTCATGAAAAAAGCCGATTCACTGTGATGGTGAATCGGCTTTTTTCGGCTTTCCTTAGAGGTGGCTTAGCAAGCACCTTTGCTGCCTAACACTACGGCAATCGTTTTGAAGATAATTTTGAAATCGAGCCAGAGTGACCACTGAGCTTGGTAGGCCATATCCATTGCCACAATCTCTTCAAATTCTTTAATGCATGAGCGACCGCTGGTTTGCCAGTAGCCGGTCATGCCGGGTTTTACGGCGAGCCTTTGCCAGTGATGAGGCTGGTATTGCACCACTTCGCTGAGCACGGGCGGGCGGGTGCCGACTAAGCTCATACTGCCGGTGAGCACATTCCAAAATTGGGGCAGTTCATCTAAGCTGGTGCGGCGTAGAAACCGACCGATGCGGGTAACGCGTGGATCGGCTTCGTTTTTGAAGATCAGTCCTTTGGCTTCGTTTTTGACGCTGTGCTTCTGGGCATCGGCATCCGCTATCATTGAGCGAAATTTCCACATACGGAAAAGCTGGCCTCTGTAACCGTAGCGAGTTTGAGCGAAAAAGATGGGGCCAGGGCTGTCGAGTCGAATCGCGATCGCCATCGGCACGATCGCTGCTGCCACCATCAATAAACCAACCAGGGCTCCGGCAATATCTATCAAGCGCTTTGAAAGGCTAGTAGCGGCAGGTAAAGGGGCAGGCCAGGGAATGGGTTGCGGCGCGATCACAGCGCTAGAGTTGGTCAGCATGAGGGAAGCTCGCTCAGGGAAGCGCTGAGGACGTGTGCCTGATGGTCTGTCTGATTGCCTAGAATTAAAAAGATAAGTAGAGATCATTAGGTCACTAGCCAATTTTGTTTAGCTTGATTCGCATTAATTTAATGAAAAGCACTAAATCGTTAGCGAGAAAGGGAAGCTAAGCCCTAATGCAACAAGACATTCACATCATAGGCACCGACGTTTCGGTGCCCGTGTTTTCGCGGACGATTTTGTCTAATCTTTGAAATTCTCAGCGTTGTTATGAAGCTAAGGAAGGCGGTGTGACCAAAAAGATTAATTTCTTACCTCCAAAGCTCATCCCAAAGTTAGATTTGTTAGCGCATAGCGTCAGCTGACAAAAAATCATAAAGTTGATGTGCTAAAAGCAGTTTGCTGGTGTTAGCAACTTTAAGTTTTCGGCCATCAGCAGATAGGATTACAGCTTCGTTGTGGGTGCTGCCAAAGCCACTATTCGGCAAATCTACGGGGTTGGCGACAATAGCATCGAGCTGTTTGCGCTGGAGTTTGGCAAAAGCGGGTGCTACTATTTCACCCGTCTGCGCCGCAAATCCCACAATTTTTTGGCCTTTTTTTTGATGGGAGACTTTTCGGTTTGCAAGCTGAGCGACGATATCTGGGACGAATTCTAGCGGTAGCGGGCTAGGAAGATCTGTTTTGGCCAGTTTGCTGGATGCTGTTTCGATGGGCCGCACGTCTGCGACTGCCGCTGCCATCATTATCCAATCGGCTTGAGCGAAGTGCTCCAGCATGGCCTGCTCCATTTCCGCCGCTGTCGTGACGGCGATGGATTGAAGGTTGGTAGGTAGTGTGCTAGCGACGTCAGATGAAAGGGAGCCATGTACGAGGGTAATGGTAGCGCCCCGATGCTGAGCGGCGATCGCTAAAGCAATGCCCATTCTTCCGGTGGCCGGATTTCCAATAAATCGCACCGGATCTATATGTTCACGGGTGCTCCCGGCACTGATCAAAAGGCGCTTCCCGGCAAGATCTCTGTGGCCTTGGGTGTGGAGAAGTGAGGTGATATGAGCAACGATTTCAGCGGCCTCAGCCATGCGACCGGTGCCGACGCGATCGCAAGCCAACCGCCCAGATCCAGGCGGCAGGGCATGGTAGCGATCATCTGCCATCAGCATCTGCCAGTTGCGCTGCACTGCGCGCTGCTGCCACATGTCGGTATTCATTGCCGGAGCTAGCAGCACGGGGCAAACCGAAGCCAGCACCGTATTGGTTAGTAAATTATCAGCCAGCCCGTGAGTCAGCTTAGCGAGAGTATTGGCCGTCAGCGGCGCGATCAGTAATACATCTGCCCACTCGCCCAGCTGTATATGCAATGGCTTGCCTTGCTGCGCTGACCAAAAATCAGCGTCGGTATAGACCGCATGGCGAGAGAGGGCCGCAAAGGTAACGGCTGAGACGAAGCTTTGAGCGCGATCGCTCATCACTACTTTCACTTGCACCCCAGATTTGGCCAGCGTAGACACCACCTCGCACACCTTATAGGTCGCGATGCCACCCGTAACGCCAATCACGACCTTCATTGAATCAGCGATTGAATCGGCCAAGCCGTGCTCAGGACTCACCAAATCTAGGACTCACCAAATCTAAGACTCATCAAATCTAGGACTCATCAAACGCTTCTAAATCAAGCAGGTGTATGTAGGGCTCTACTAATTCAGAGCGCTGAAACGCCACCGCTCGGAGCAGATGCCAGTCTTGCAGACCTGCAAAAGCGCTGGTATAGGCATCTTGCTCTAGACGCTGAGCGAGCTGTGCAACGTCATCTGGCGTCATCTGAGCAATTTCTTGAGGAGAAATATGAGTAGCAGCGGGTGAAACGGGCTCACGATATTTTGCTGATTGCATGGCCTATTACCTATCTCAGTCAGTGACAACTTTAAACAGCGACTTGTAATACCCTTCAGGAAAAAATCATCGCTCAGCCTAGCGACCCAAGCAGGCTACCAGAGCCAGTATGTTTTTGACATGAATGGCTTTTCGATACTTGGCTTTTCGATACTTATTCGATACTTAAGAGTAGACCACTACCACCTTAAATGTCACCTTATCTATTATTCTAGGCGCTGTTTTTCATTTTAATTGGGGTTGAGCCTAACATCATCTGGCATAAATTAAACGTCAGAGAACGCAACAAATCACAACGTTCAAATAGTTCAATCAAGGGGGCTTGATGTTGTGTCCCGCTATGAGCCCACCGAATGAGTGAGCGCCGTGCAAAACTGAGTGGCTACTTTGAGCGCGTCAAAAGAGACTTCATGGCCCATTGCAAATGTTTGATAGGTAACGGGTAAGCGTTGACGCTCTAGCTGCGCTTGAGTATCTAAAGATTTGGACAAAGGCACGACTTGATCTTGAGTGCCGTGCAGTACGAGCACCGGACGAGGCGTAATGCAGGTGGGAATGGGGGCGTGGCTGTAGCTACTGAGAATGAGCATCGCCGCTAATGGCAACCTTGGCCCGACATCCAGCGTCATTGCGCCGCCTTGAGAAAAGCCGCCCATAATCGTTTTTTCTAAAGGGATGCCGGTTTGGGCGGGGAGTGATTCCATCCAGGTTTGAAGCTGCTCACGGCTGGAGATCAGATCAGCCTGCCGCTCAAAATCGTATGGGCGGCGAAAGTCGTAGTTAGGCGGAAAGCCATACCACTGCTTGCCGCCCGGCACCATCGGATGATCGAATGGGGCGTCCGGTATTAGCCCTTTAAAAGGGATGGAAACCATATTGATCGCTTCGATGATTCCGGCGACGTTTTCGGCATTTGCGCCCCAGCCGTGCAGCAAAACAATCAGCCAGTCTGATTCGGGTTCGGGCGTCAGAGAAATTGCACGTAAAACCAAACAGCACCTGCTTCGTAAAAACGTTTAAAAAAGGTCGTCCTCAATCATAGTGATTTTTGGCTGAGATTTTTGGCTGGAATTTCGCTAAACTCCGCTATTGCCTGTACGCTTTTAAACTTGCCCATCTATATTTTTCACTGAGCCCATGCCTCGCCTTGCCCTTTTGAGTGTGTCTGATAAAACTGGTTTGATTGAGTTGGCGCGATCGCTCCACCAAACCCTCGATTTTGAACTGGTCAGCTCCGGCGGCACCGCCAAAGCTCTGAGCGAAGCAGGCATTCCGGTCACCAAAGTCTCTGACTATACAGACTCACCTGAAATTTTGGGCGGACGGGTAAAAACGCTGCACCCTAAAATTCACGGCGGCATTTTGGCCCGCCCCGATCAGGCGGCTGATCAAAAAGACCTGACAGATAATGGCATCCGCGCCTTTGATTTGGTAGTTGTGAATCTGTATCCATTTGAGCAAACCATTGCGAATCCGGATGTGGCCCTAGCCGAGGCGATTGAAAACATTGATATTGGCGGGCCAACGATGATTCGCTCAGCGGCGAAAAACCATCAGTATGTAACCGTACTGTGCGATCCCAATCAGTATGAGGAGTATTTGGCAGTTGTCACAGCTAATTCAGGTAAAGTGCCGCTAGCGTTTCGGGCGAACTGCGCGCAGCAGGCGTTTTGGCATACGGCTAACTACGATTGTGCTATAGCTCAATACCTGACCCAAGCGAACTCATCTGATGAAGCGGCTACCCCGACTCACTACGCTATTGGCGGCAACCTCAAGCAAACCCTGCGCTACGGAGAGAACCCGCATCAAAGCGCCGCCTGGTATCAAAGTGGGTCGCTCCCTAGCGGTTGGGCGGCAGCAAACCAGCTACAGGGCAAAGCCCTCAGCTACAACAACCTGATTGATTTGGAAGCTGCCCGCCGCATCATTACCGAATTTCCGCAGAGCGAACGGCCCGCTGCGGCCATTCTCAAGCACACAAATCCGTGCGGCGTTTCTGTTAGCGATTCATTAGCAACAGCCTATCAACAGGCATTTGAGGCCGATAGCACCTCCGCCTTTGGTGGCATTGTTGCGCTTAATCAGCCAATTGATGCAGCTACCGCCACGGCCCTGACCGGCACCTTTTTAGAATGTGTGGTGGCACCGGGATGCAGCGATGAAGCGCAGGAAATTTTGGCCTCGAAAAAGAATTTGCGGATTTTGCTACTTTCGGATCTTACATCGGGGCCACAGCAGAGTGTGAGAACGATAGCAGGCGGTTTTCTGAGTCAGGCGGTGGATGATTTGGCGGCTGATGTGGGGACTTGGGCGATCGCGACTACCCTCAAACCCACTGACGCCGAACTTGCTGAAATGCTATTTGCTTGGCGAGTAGTTAAGCATGTTAAATCCAACGCCATTTTAGTCGTGCGCAACAACACGACGCTCGGCGTAGGCGCAGGACAAATGAACCGGGTTGGCTCAGTCAAAATTGCGCTAGAGCAAGCGGGCGACAAAGCCCAGGGCGCAACGCTGGCCAGCGACGGCTTTTTCCCCTTTGAAGACTCAGTGCGCACCGCTGCTGCTGCTGGCATCAAAGCCATTGTTCAGCCCGGTGGCAGCATTCGTGACGAAGACTCCATTAAAGCCTCAAATGAGCTAGGCATAATCATGGCCTTTACTGGAGTCCGGCACTTTTTACACTGAACTTTTTGTACTGATTTGATGGTGGGTGCAATGGCGGATTTAATTGCGGGTCAGCCACTTTTGGCCATTCAACCGCTGCACCGTGTAGCCCACTAGCAGATCTAGCGTAATCCGGCGCTCATCGCCCATAAACTGCTCAACGGTGCTGGACTTTGCGCCATTAGAGGCTAAGGTAAACACCTTTTGGCCGGTAATACTTTCATCAATAAAAGCGACGTTAAACTGCCGTCGCCCTTCACCAGCTTCCCATTGGCCCTGCACCTGCCAATAGGGCTCAGTGTCGCTTTGGCCAACGAGAGCTAATTTGCGCTTCGCAAACTCCAACGTCAGATCGTCCACGCCTGCTTTAGCCATCGCCACTTTGAGGCTGGGCAGATAATCCTGTTCCATAAACTCACTAAAGGGCTTATCTTCTGGTTTGGGCGGCTTTTCTGCCTTTTTAGCCGCAGGCTTTTTGGCAGCGGCGGCTTTTTCATCAGGTTGCTTTTCAGGCTTCTTTTCAGCGGTTTCTTCGGCGGTTTCCTTGGCGGTTTCTTTGGGCGTACTTTCTTCTGCCATGCTCTTTAGCCAAACTCTGTATAGTGGCAAGCGCAACAGGTACATAGCTGGTTGGCTATGACCTGACTGCGCCCTAATTATAGAAGTTTAAGGGATAAATTTCCGCTCTTGTGCTTGCCTTCACCGCCCTTTCATCGTCCTTTCCTCATCGGCCTTAACGCCAGCAGACCTAAGCGGGCTGCAAAACCGCGTTTTTGCGGTACCACTTGACCGTATTTTTCAAGCCTTCACGAAAATCAGTCTTGGCTTCAAACCCAAACGCTTGCTTAGCTCGCTGGGTGTCTAAACAGCGCCGAGGCTGGCCATTGGGCTGGTCGGTTTGCCAAATTAGCTCACCGTCAAATCCCATAACTTCACAGATCAGCTCGGCTAGATCTCGGATAGAAATTTCGGAATTGGTGCCAAGATTCACCGGGGCCGCCTCCGAATAGTGCTGCGTAGCCATGACAATGCCACGGGCCGCATCGGTAGAATATAAGAATTCGCGGGTGGGGCTACCGTCGCCCCAAACGGGGAGCGTTTTATCGCCCCGCAGCTGGGCTTCGTGCACTTTGTGAATCAGCGCCGGGATGACGTGAGAGCTGCGGGGATCGAAGTTGTCTTCGGGGCCGTACAGGTTGACAGGTAAAAGGTAAATGCCGTCGAAGTCATATTGCTGCCGATAGGCTTCGAGCTGCACGAGTAGCGCTTTTTTGGCAATGCCGTACGGCGCATTGGTTTCTTCAGGGTAGCCCGACCACAGATCGTCTTCTTTGAAAGGGACGGGGGTGAACTTAGGGTAGGCGCAGATGGTGCCGACACAGACAAACTTTTCGGTGCCCGCTTGATAGGCAGCGTGAATGAGCTGAGTGCCCATCATCAAGTTGTCATAAAACAGCTCGGCGGGCTTTTCGCGGTTGAGGCCAATGCCGCCGACATGTGCGGCCAAGTGAATGATCACATCTTGGCCTTGGACTGCGCGCTGGCAGGCGTCCATCTGGGTGAGGTCGTAGTCGCGCGATCGCGTCACCAAAATATTAGTCCGATCAGCGCCCGCCTTCAGCAGCTGATCGACCACCTGCTTACCCAAAAAGCCCGCTCCGCCCGTGACCAGGATCTTCTTATCTGCTAGTTCCATATTGCCTACCTGCATTAGCCTTCTATTGAATCATTCACACAATGCAAATTCACTCCGCAGACCGTTAGGCCATAGACCATTAGGCCATAGAGCCAACGGCCTGACTGCGAACAGTGGCAGCTTCAGAGCCATTGCTCTCAACGCCACCCACTGGCTTTTGGCCAATCGCTTCTAAGTCGGCATTTACCATCAGCTTGACTAAGCCCTCAAAGGTGACTTC
>JBGTIK010000158.1:0-9763 GCA_041745715.1 Phormidesmis sp. | reverse complement strand
GTTAATGATGGTGCTCTTACTAGCTCTGCCCAAAGTGCCCCAGGTGATCCGCACTACCCGCGCTGCTATCTGGGCGAAACTGTCAGTGCATCGATTGCCAGCGGGGATAGCGGATGTTTTAAATTGGCGATAGGGAGCCGTCTGAGAGGTCTTACCGTGCCAGTGGGTGGTAGCCTTGCTCGTTTTCTTGGGTAACACTTCCACTGACCAGCGTTACCCGAGATTATTCTAAGCGCCCAGCTTTTCCAGAGGAATCGCCTTTCGTCTGGTGTGTAGCGGTGAACGTGATGACGTGATTACACATTATCACTGCCTAGCGAGATCACTTGCCTCTACACATAGCTGAGAGTTGCTTTGTCCGTCGGAGCTAGTGACTGCATACCCGTGTACTCATTCAGGCGTGGTTCAAGCCAAGGTAACACTTTTGTTTTGGCACTATGGCTTATAATCACTGTCAAACATGGCTTTCGAGGTTTTGGAGTTCTCTGAAAGTGTTACCCTGGTATCCTGAAAGTTGAACCACGCCCAAAACTGATGAAGATTCTGTTGCAGGCGATGTCGAAAAGCTGTCGGTCTTAGATATGATTGACGCGCTAGATGACGCTGACCTTAAAAGTCAGGCGCTAGCTGTTTCCCACGCGGAGAACGTATCGGATTGGGTGAAAGCGATCACCAATAAGCAGAGCGATTCGCCACAGCGGTTGGTCGATCTTCAGCAGCAGTTGAAGATGCCGCTGATAGAGGTGTGGATTGCGGCACTGCTGGGTGGCTTTCCGCTGGAGCAGCGAGGGAGTTTTTACCAAACTCAAGAAGTCTGGGTGAGTAGGTGTAGGTGAGGACTGGCTATGGAGTATCAGCTAGAGAAATCTGCGGCGGGTGATGGGCAACGTTATGTCGCTAAGTCCTTGGCAGGGAAGAATATTTGAAGATGCCTATTAACGTTCAGTATCAAGCGTTACGTCCAGCCATTACGCCGCCATCTACATTCCATGTAGCGCCCGTTACCCAAGAAGCTCGATCAGAGAGCAGGAAGGTTACAGTCTCCGCAACATCAGTCGATTTTCCAATCCGCCCAATTGGATGAAAACTATTAAAGCCTTGTAGCGTGGTGTGAATTTCCTCTGGTTTGATAAAAGCTCCATAGATCGGGGTTTCCACCACTGCCGGAGCAACGGCATTAACGCGAATTTGATGCTGCGCTAGTTCCATTGCTAAATGCTGCGTGAGAGAGTGCAAACCCGCCTTAGCCATTGAATAAGCAGAGGAGGGCGTCGCTAGAATAGCCTGATGTGCCCACATTGAGCCAATATTGACAATCGCACCGCCTCGCGCGTGCTGAACCATGTTGCGGACAACTTGTTGGGTCGCAAAAAAGATTCCATGATTAAGGTTGAGGTAGCGATCATAGTCTGCTTCAGAATGATCAATAAAGGTCTTTGGCAGAAAAACACCAGCAGAGTTGACAAGATAATGCACATTCGGCAGTTCGGTTGCAATGCGCTCTACTAAGCGAGCTGTTTCCTGGCGATCACTGATATCCGCCTGCCATCCCTGAACTTTGCCAAACTGCTCTAGGTGAGACAAGGACGCCTGAAGTTTGTCAGAATTGCGTGCGACAACAGTTATAGATGTTCCATAATTTAAAAGGATTTCCGCTACGGTCTGTCCAATGCCACTACTCCCACCAACAATTAATGCTTGCTGATGCTTGAATTCCTCGTACATGGGTATTTACCTATAATGTTTGATTGATGTGCTTCCAGTAAGCATATTAATCAAACTTCAGTTGGGTCAGGAAGTATGTACTTTCCAGTCAGGTAGGCACTTTTAGGTAGAAATTGAGGCAGACTCTGAGGAAAATTTAGGTTGTATCAGATGAATAAAAACCAAATCAGAAAAATGACTTCAGCCACCGCAATGGTGGAATACATTGTTGGTTGCAAATGGTCGATGCAAATTTTGGCCTTAATTTGTCAAGGGGTGGATCGTCCTGGAGCAATCACGCGCTCCATTGAGGGACTGACAACAAAAGTACAAAACGATTGCCTGAGAAAAATGGTTGGTTTTGGCATTCTAGAGAAGTTTTCTTACCCAGAGGTTCCACCGCGGGTTGAATATAAATTCACTGATTTTGGACGACGCTTCACGGCGATATTAGATGTAATTGCAGAGTTACAACGTGATATAGACGCTGATTGCGGCAGATAACTTCGTTATGCTGCCGCCGCTTATCTTAGTCGTTATGCGGCTTATCGATCTTCTTGCCGTTAATTAGGAAAAACGAATGACCATCAAAGGTAGCTGCCACTGCCGCAAAACCAACTTCGAGATAAATGGAGAAATTCCTGAGGAGCTCACTCGTTGCACCTGTTCATTCTGTTCAAAGCGAGGCGCGTTGTACGCCGTGGCCGTCGATAGCACGATCAGCAAGGAAGGACTGTATGTAGCTGTATCAAGAGCGAAGCAGAAGCTGAGTTTGTACACTACCATCAAAGAAAAGCTATTCAAGCAGGCCAAGCGTTCGACTGCCAAAGAGAACCCAAGTGACTACCTGACGTTATTTCAATTGGTGAACCCTGCCCAGAACGAGAAGATCGCCAGAACCGCCCGAGAGTTACGAAGTGCAGATAGAGCCGAATATGTTGGTGATCACGCTGGAGAGCGCGTTGCAGTCAGCCACCGCGCCGCTGTACGAAGAGATAGCGCAGCTACGGCAAGAAGTGAGCCAGCTGAGAGCAGAGCAAGCGGCCTGCCACCAGAGTACGTCTCAGATGTTAGGCGTGTAGTCGCAAGAATTGCGGAACGCTTCAGAGTCGAAGCCATCGAACGGCAAGCCGTCAGAATTGGAGAAGCAGTTGAAGGTATTATCGACGGCGCTCGGCAGCTGGCAGCGACAGCAGCAGCAGTTGCTCGACTCAATGAAGAACTTGAGCAAAAAGCTGGGCGACTGAGTGCGATCCACCCAGAGCCTAATCGTGATTTAGCCAGCCTGCGCGACCCAGAGCGGCTGACAGAGACGATGTCATGGGACAGATCTCATTCATCAACCAAATTTTCGGGGTTGCTGCGTAGGTAGGGGGATGATGGAGTTATTCTATCTCCGCTCATTAATTGCAATAGAGCCGTTAGAGCAGCGATACTATTGTTATAGTCACCTGGGTTAGGACATCCAGAAACCTGAGAAACGTTCGAACGTTTTTCTTAGGGTAGGGCAGCACCTTCTTAAGTCGGGGTTCTAAGCGGTTGCATAGATTGAATGCTTTGCATTGAGCTATTAGGAACGTTTCACCTGACCGATGCCCAGGTCGGGGAAATCGCTGTGGGCTCAGAGCGATCGCAGGCTCTGCTGGCCTACCTGCTGCTGCACCGTCACAGCCCCCAACCCCGTCAGCAGATTGCCGCCGCCCTCTGGCCCGACCTGCCCGAAGCCGAGGCTAAAACCAGTCTGCGGCGAGAACTCTATCGCCTCAAGCAGCTGCTGCCCCAGGCGGATCGGTATCTTTGCATTCAAACCAAGACCCTCCACTGGCTACCCAACAGCTCCGTTCAGCTGGATGTGGCTGAGTTTGAAGATGGTTTGGCCCAGCTGACAGACAGTCAAACTGTCGATGAACCGTCCCTGCGATCACACCTGGAGCCAGCCATTCGCCTGTATCGGGGCGAGCTGCTGCCTACCTGCTACGACGACTGGATCGAGCCCCTGCGAGAGCGATTTCACCAGCAGGCGATGCTGGCGCTAGACAGGTTAATTCAACAGCGGGTGCAGCAGCAAAACTACGCCATCGCCCTACCCCTGGCCCTGCGGCTGCTCCAGCTCGACCCGCTGCACGAAATGGGCTACCAGGCGCTAATGCGATCGCACCAGGGCTTGGGAGATCGCGCCGCCGCCCTCAAGGTCTACCACCAATGCCTCACCACCCTGCGCGACGAACTCGGCATCGACCCCAGTCCCACCACCCAGCAGCTCTACCAACAAGCCCTTACCGCCGAGCCTTCCTCAGCACTCCCTACCGACCCACATCCCCTCTCTCCCCCACCTGCCCCCGCCCCCATCTCCCCCCTAGTCGGCAGAACCGCCGAACGCCGAACCCTGCAAACCTGGCTCAGTGCCAAGAATGCCGCGCTGCTGCTCATCGGCGAACCCGGCATCGGCAAAACCCGCCTGCTCGAAGAACTCACCCAGATGGTGTTGACTACTGGTGGGAGGGTGCTCCAGGGTCGCGGTTTTGAGGCCGAGCTACTGCGGCCCTACGGAGCCTGGATTGATGCGCTGCGATCGCTTTCCCTGGCGCAACGGCAAGCTCTGCCCCCAGAGCTGGGCACACAGCTGCCAGAGCTAGGCCCCCCCGCCGAGCCCCTGGCCGACCGGGGCCGCCTGTTTGCCGGGGTAATTGCCCTGCTGAATCAGCTCGCGAGCGCCCAGACGCCCCTAGTGATTGCCTTTGACGACATCCAGTGGCTCGACGACGCCTCGGTGTCGCTGCTGCACTATGCCCTACGACTGCTGCGCTCCACCCCGGTGCTGTTTGCCTTCAGCGCCCGCCGGCAAGAACTCCAGCAAAACCCAGCGGTGGCCACCCTGATTCAAACTCTGCGCCGCGACCAGCGGCTGGACGCCCTCGATGTTGGCCCCCTCGACCACAGCGCCATTCTTGCCCTGATTCGCACAGTGGATGGCTCGATGAATGGCGATCGCATTTACCGCGATAGTGGCGGCAACCCGCTGTTTGCCCTCGAAGCCGTGCGGGCCCTGCACCAACAAGGGCAGGTAAACTCTAGCACTCTGCAATCGCTGATTGCTGATCGCCTCAAGAACCTGGCAGACTCGGCTCAAACCCTACTGCCCTGGGCAGCGACTCTCGGTCGCCAGTTTGCCCCTGACCTGCTGGCCCAGGTAGCCGATTGCCCGCTGGCTGATCTGCTCACGGCGCTAGAGCAGCTCGAAGCCGCCAACATTATTCGCCCCAGTTTAGCCGGGCTCAGTGGCGCTGGACTCAATGGCTACGACTTTGCCCATGATGTGGTGCGTCAGGTGGTGTATGCCTCAATCTCCCCGCCGCGTCAGAGCCTCATGCACCGGCAGATCGCCCAACACCTGACCTTGATTGCCGCTACCACTCCTGATCTTATCGGTGAAGTAGCCCGTCATGCCGCTCTGGGCCAGCACCACGAGCTCACTGCTCAGGCGTCTTTACAGGCTGCCCAGCGAGGTCTACAGATGTTTGCCTATGAAGAAGTAGCTGAGCTGGCCCAGCAGGGCCTGAGCCACTGTGCCTACCTGGAGCCTAAAGTCAGACTTGGGTTAGAACTCCCGCTACTTAAAGTGCGGGTGCTGGCTGGGGTCAGCGCTGAGGCGGTACCGGTGATCGCGCAGTCTATCCAAACCGCCCTGCAAGCAGCTCAAAATCTGGGGCTACAGGAAGCTGAAGCCATTGGCTTAGAGATCCTGCTGCTGCTGAACTACCACCACAATCGGCTCAGCGACCTGCACCACCATTCGCTTCAGGCGGCGGAGCGCGGCCACACCGTACACCCCAGCCACAGCGCCCGAGTGCTGGCCATTAGCGGAGCCTGCCTTACCACCATGGAGCGCGACATGAACCGGGCCGAGGCGCTCTTGCTAGAGGCTCAAGCACTGGCTCAGCGGATGCAGGCTATCCTGCCCGATATTCCCTGTGGGCTGGGCATTGTGGCCCGCTTTCGCGGCGACCTAGCCACGGCCCGACGACAGTTCGCCGCCGTCTATTCCCTGCTGGACACAACCCCGGCAGACCACTCGCCCATCTATCTGAATGTCTGCATGGCCCTCAGTCATTGGGCCATGGCCGAGCTAGAGGCCCACCACTGGGAAGCGGCGATCGCCCGCTGCCGCGATCTACAGCCCCTAGCTCAGAAGATCAGCAGGGGTAGCGAAGTTGCCTTTGGGCAAGCGTTACAGGCCCTGGCCCGCTATGCCCTCGGGGATGATGGTGCCGCCTTGACCCTAGCCATCAAAGAGCTTCACGATCTCGATGCGCCCCGCAAACTCGCCTACATTTACAGTGGTGCCGCCGAAATCGATCTCAGCCGCCACCGTGCCGAAGCCGCCCTAGCCCACGCCACCGCTGCCACCGCCGCCGCCCGTGTCGTGGCCCACCCCAGCGATGTGGTCATAGCCTGGTCGCTGTTAGTTAGAGCCCAGATCGCTACCTCCCAACTGCAAAAGGCTCAGCAAGCCTGGCCCGCCCTACAGACCTTTGTTCACCGCCAAGAGCTCAGCCACCGCGCCGCCCAAACCCTGTGCGCCACCGCCCAAGTTCTCAAGACCACGATTTCCCCCAGTTAGTGCCATGGCTACAGTTCTCATTGAAGCCGTCCATTCCACGCCGCTGATCGGGGCGCAGCTCACGGCGTTTATCCAGCGCGCTCACGATTGCCTGAAGACCCGCCACATCCAGCGGCTACGCATGTATATTTCGCCCGATGGTACCCGCACCCTCTGCGAAATGGCCGCCACCAATGCCGATGCCGTGCGAGAGGCCTGCTACGCGGCGGGTAGTCCCTTCGAGCACGTTTGGGCTGCCGATGTGATCGAGTTTCCTAAGCTGGAATCATCCCAGAGCGATCGCCCTTTTCCCCTCCCTGCCATCCCATCACCGCTCGCTCTATCCACCACGAATCCAGGGGCCACCGCAAACTCTGGGGATAGTAGCCCCGCCATCCGCATTTTGGTTTTGTCGCTTTACATTCCTCCTCTGACATCAGCCCAGTTCCAGGAGATGAGGGCCAATCCTACCCTGCACCCTTGCCTAGAAATTCGTCGCATCCAAAAATTGCGCACCCTGGTCGCTAAAGATCGCCACCGCAGCATTTGCGAATTTCAGGCCACCGATGCCGACACCCTGCGCGAAGTCTTTCGCCAAGAAAATTTTCCCTTCGAGCGCGTTTGGACGGCCCAACTTCAAATGGATGTAGTGAGGAGTTGGCAGATGCCAGCACCGCCAGCACTGTGATTCCAGCGGTGGTTAACGCCTAGGTAATCAGCAGTGTTTGTGGGTTCACGCTGAGCCTGCCTGAATTTGACATCGTCGGGACGATTTTGCGACGGTCTGGCGACGCCCCTTCCTTTAGTCTGAAGTCAAGTTAAACCACTGGCCCTGAGTCGCTAACCCAGCAAGCCATGCCCCTGTTGACCTCAAGGAGATTATATGACCGCTGCAACCGTTCCGAAGTACAGCTACAGCTACCCGGCTATTCTCAAAGATGCCGCGCGGGTGGCCTGGCAGGTGGAAGACCTGATTGGCCCCCATCGACCCCTCGACTTTACCCGACCCTTTTTGCCCGAGGCGCTGGTGCAGGCCCAGGCGATTCCATGTCTGGACGCTGAGGCCGCCCTGCTGCTCAACCACATTCGCAGCAACAGCTATCTGCATCTGTTTGGGCTGGTGGAAGAGTTCATTTTGCCCTTGGTAGTTGACCATGCCAAAACTCTGGGCTGCGATGACATTGCGGCCACCGAGGCCTACCTGGGCTTTGCCGCCGAAGAAAGTAAGCACATTCGCCTGTTTCGCCAGTTTGCGGCAGCCTTTGAGGCCGGGTTTGGCCACCGCTGCGAGGTGATTGGGCCACCCCAGGCGATCGCAGACTTCGTCCTCAGCCACAGCCCCCTGGGCGTGGCCCTAGTGACGCTGCACATTGAGTGGATGACCCAGCGGCACTTTCTCGAAAGCGTTCGCCACCAGCATGAGGCCCTCGACCCGCAGTTTTGCCGTCTGCTGAAGCACCACTGGCAGGAAGAGGCCCAGCACGCTCGCCTCGATGCCCTGATGGTTGAGTCGATGGCTCAAGCTATGGATGCCAAAGGCATCGCAACCGCCATTGATGACTACATCGCCATCATTCGCTACCTGAATCAGGGGCTAATGGCTCAGATTCAGCTCGACATCGCCAGTCTGGAGCGAGCGACTGAACGGACGTTTTCTGCGAGTGAACGGGATGAGATTCAGCGTATTCAAGCGCGGTCGTACCAGAACGCATTTCTGATCGCGGGCATGACCCATCCCAACTTTGAGCAGACGGTGCGGGCGCTGAGCGCAGCGGGATACGCCCAAATTGCGGCCCTGTCCCACAAGTTTTTGTAGGACGACGACCCATAGGGCAACTAGCCCGAAACGAAATGGCTGCGGTCATTTCACAGCTTTGATTATCTTTTTTTACTAAAACCCAGGAGTTCAATTATGACTACGACCCAGCAGGTTTACACTATCAACGGCTTTGCTCCCAGCGGCGTCACCGACCTAATTGCCGCCATTCAGCAGGATGCTGCCCACGCCCAGCTCGCATTCCATGCCAATACGGCTTGGGTAGACGGCACGCGATCACTGACCAGCATCAAATCCTTCGACTGGGCTGGGCAGCCCTACGCCCGCCACTTTTCGCTCACCATCGACGAGCCTGAGGAACTGGGGGGCACCAATATGGGGCCAAATCCCCAGGAAGTGCTGCTGGCAGGTATTAATTCCTGTATTGTGGCTACTTTTGTGGAATTTTGCTCTGTAGAAGGCATTCGGCTAGAGAAAGTGGAGATCTACAGCACCGGCACCCTCGACGTGCGCGGCATGCTCAAGCTAGATGAGTCTATCCAGGCCGGGTATCAAGACCTGCGCTGGACGATGATGGTGAAGGGCGATGCCAGTGCCGAGAAATTCCAGCAGATGTATGAGGCGACGATCGCCTCTTCGCCCAACTTCTGGAACCTCGCCAACCCGGTCAAGATACTGCCGACGCTGCAAATCGAAGCCTAGGTTCAACGTCCCTCGGCGGCAACTATCAAATTGCCGCCGAGGGACGATTTCAACCGAATCTGTCCGGACTGGGTAGCCAAAATCAGTTAGGAGCCATCCTGCTGGTAGGCTGGGGCTCCGCATCAGCTAGCCCCTGATGTTTCCGAAATTGTCAGATCTGGGTATCCAAGTTGGCTCGAATTACGACCAATGCGACCACCCTCATCCTGCTTGTGCTTAAGCAGCCTGGAATAAATCTTCCATCTCCTCAACTCCCTTCATGAATCGCACCTGCGATTCTCTGAAAGATATGCTTCGCCGACGAGCAGGCACACGAATTCTGCCATCCGAGATCGCGGTCTTAATAAAGTTGCCCGCTTCATTGACTGCTCGGCAGAACCTCTACGCAGCATCGAACTCACCAGACCCCTAGCCGAGATAAACGTAAAATCCACAACATCTCGCTAAAGCCCTTGTACAATAGGCGATTCAAGCCTATACTTAGTTACGTATTTTAGGAAAAAGTAGAGCGAAGGCTTACGAAAGAATAGGGGTTTTAGGTCGATGTGAGGAAAATTGATCGTATCTCGGCCAGGGGTCATACAAACCCCATCACCGCACTACGCAAAGCAATTGACCTTATCAACTCTGGCTTATCCATACGTAGCCTTATGTACTCTTAAGAGCGTTTTATCAAACCTTGAGCGTAGGTCTGTAGCAGAAAAGATACACCTCTAAGGAACCTATCCGTTAGGCATAAGTATGTAGAAGTCTTACAGGGAGTGAGATAAGAGCGTCGTTTGTGCAAATATAATTAGTACCAGTTGTCAGCAGTCCCGCCTAAAGGCGGCAAAGAACCCATGAAAGATTGGATAGGCTAAGAAATCAACGTCACCCGCTTTGCGGACTTGCGTCATGCGAAACGATTGCACCAGATAGTTGAAACGCTCAGCCATGCCCCGAATGCGAGTGTGCCAGAGGCGACGAAGAACGCCAGCGAA